>NZ_JAAGLR010000593.1 GCF_010548245.1 Streptomyces sp. SID11385 | reverse complement strand
CCGCCGGAGCCCGCGTCGGGACCGGCCGCGCTCGTCGGGCCCCCGCTGCCCTTGCCCCCGGCCCCCTGCTCCGGGGCGGCCGTCCTGCCCGCCTTGGCGTGCTCGGCCACGACGCTGCGCGGCGGGACCAGCTCACCGACCGGCGCGACCTTGCCGTCGGCGGCGAAGCCCCAGTCCAGCAGGCGCGCGGCCTCGCGGTAGACGGCCTGGGTCTCGTCGTAGTCGGGGTGCATGACGGTGACGAGCAGCTTGCGGTCGCCGCGCTGCGCGTATGCCGTGTACGTCGCGCCCGCGTTGGTCGTGTTGCCGTTCTTGACGCCCGCGATGCCCGGGTAGGGCTTGAGGTCGTAGGTGCCGGTGAGGAGACGGTTGGTGTTCTGGATGCCGAAGTGCTCGCGGGGGCGCTCCTCGGGCCCGGCCTGCCCGTCCGTCGCCTTCTTCTTGTCCCCGTCCTTCTTCTTCTTGGCGAACTCGCCGGGGAACTGTGCCTCCGCCGTGGAGCAGTACTCGCGGAAGTCGGGGTTCTTGAGGCCGTCGCGGGCGAAGAGCGTGAGGTCGTACGCGCTCGACACCTGCCCCTTCGCGTCGTAGCCGTCCGGGGTCACGACGTGCGTGTCGTTCGCCTGGAGCTCGTGAGCCTGCGCCTGCATGTCCCGGACGGTCTGCGCGACCCCGTCGTTCATGGAGGAGAGGACGTGCACCGCGTCGTTGCCCGAGCGCAGGAAGACGCCGAGCCACAGGTCGTGCACCGAGTAGGGCAGGTCCTCCTTGATGCCGACGAGGCTGGAGCCCGCGCCGATCCCGTCGAGGTCCTTGAGCGTGACCTGGTGCACCTTGTCCTTGGCGAACTTCGGCAGCAGGGTGTCCGCGAAGAGCATCTTCAGGGTGCTGGCGGGCGCGAGCTTCCAGTGCGGGTTGTGCGCGGCGAGGATCTCGCCCGACTCGGCGTCGGCGACGACCCAGGAGCGCGCGGTGAGCTTCTTCGGCAGCTTGGGCGCCCCCGCCTGCGGCGCGACCTGCGTACCGGGCAGCGCGAGCCGCGCCCCGCCCGTCGTGGAGGTACGCGCGGGCGGACGCGGGCTCGCGGACGCGTCGCCCGGGTCGGCCAGGGCCGGGCTCGCGGCCACGGAGAGGGACAGGGCGGCGGCGGCAGCGCAGGCGGTCAGGGACAGCACCGGTACGCGCTTTTTCGTAGCGGACACGTTCAGGAACGTACCTGTGCTGTCACGGGGGGCAAGCGGGGAGGGGAGGGAGGAGGCGGCCGATCGGGGGAGACGGAAAGCGGTGGGGCCTCGGCCGTTCGGGCGGTACGGGGCGGGAGCGGCGGCGCGGGGGCTTGCGCTCCCGGGCTCCTCGCGCCCGTCTCGTCCGCTCCCGGGTGTCTTGTCCGCACCCCGGCGCGGGGCGCGCAGGGCCCGGCGCGATACTGGGCCCATGAAGCTCAGCCGCCCGGTCTCCTGGTTCCTGCTCGCGTTCGGGGTGTGGAGTTGGGTCATCTGGATCACTTTCGCCAAGAATCTGTGGAAAGACGGCAGCGGTCTCGCTTTCGACGACGCCGGCGACCCCACCACCTACTTCTGGGTCCACCTGCTGCTGGCGATCGCCTCCTTCCTTCTGGGGACGGTTGTAGGCGGCATCGGGTTCCGGGGACTGCGTGCGCTGCGGAAACGTGATCTTCCCGTGTGATTCCGCGCGCGATACGGGAACCGGGCGCGGGTGACGGGCCGTTGACGCGGCATGGTGATCCTCTTCGGCCTGGCCCTGCTGCTCGTGCTCGCGCTGCTCGGCCTGGCCCACTGGTATCTGTGGCGCCGCCTCGTCCGCGACACGACGCGCGGCCCCGGACCGGCCCGCACGCTGGGCACGGCCTTCTTCGTCGTGGCCCCCGTGCTCATGCTCGCCGCCTTCGCCGGCTCACGCGCCCTCCCCTTCGGGGCGCTGCGGATCGTGGCCTGGCCCGGGTACCTGTGGGCGGCGGTCGCGCTGTACCTGCTCATGGCGGTGGCGATCGGCGAGCTGCTCCGGCCGCTGCTCTTTCGGGTGATACGGGGGCGGTACGGCCGGGAGGGTGAGGGGGCCGTGGCGGTGGCGGTGCCTGCGGAGGCGCCTGCGGAGGCGGAGCGGACGGCGGGTCCCGTACCCGTCCCGGCGCCTGGCCCCGTACCCGCCCCCGTACCCGCTGCGGAGCCCGTCCCGGAAGCGGTGCCGCGTCCCGCGCTCGTGCCCTCCCGCCGCCTGTTCGTCTCGCGGATCGTCGGCGGCGTGGCGGGCGCGGCGGCGCTCGGCACGGTCGGCCACGGCGCGTACGGCGTGCTGCGCGGCCCGCGCCTCAAGCGCGTGACGATCCCGCTCGCCAAGCTGCCGCGCTCCGCGCACGGCTTCCGCATCGCGGTGGTGAGCGACATCCACCTCGGCCCGATCCTGGGCCACGCGCACACGCGGCGCATCGTGGACACGATCAACGCGGCGCAGCCGGACGCCGTGGCGGTGGTGGGCGACCTGGTCGACGGCTCGGTGGCGCAGCTCGGCCACGCGGCCCAGCCGCTGAGCGACCTGCGGGCGCGGCACGGCGCGTACTTCGTCACGGGGAACCACGAGTACTACTCGGGCGCGGACGAGTGGATCGACGAGGTGCGCGAGCTGGGGCTGCGCCCGCTGGAGAACGCGCACGTGGAGCTGCCCGGCTTCGACCTGGCGGGCGTCAACGACATCTCCGGCGAGGACCACCACGCCGCCCCCGACTACGACAAGGCCCTCGGCGACCGCGACCCCGCCCGCGCCTCGGTCCTCATGGCCCACCAGCCGGTGATGATCCACGAGGCCGTCAAGCACGGGGTGGACCTCCAGCTCTCCGGCCACACCCACGGCGGCCAGCTCTTCCCCGGCAACCTCCTCGCCCGCGCCGGCAACCCCACGGTCGCGGGCCTCGACCACTACGGCGACACGACGCTGTACGTGACACGCGGAGCGGGAGCCTGGGGCCCACCGGTCCGCGTGGGAGCCCCTTCGGACATCACGCTGGTGACGCTGGCGGCGGTGGGGGCGTGAAGAGGACGGGGAAGCCCGCAGGCCCCGCTCAGGCCGCCCGTTCCGTGCGGGGGGGCGAGCTGGGAGACGCGCTGGTAGGAGATGCCGAGCATGCGGGCCGCGTCGCGGACGCTGATGCCGCGCCTGGTGAGGGCGCGGGCCGACGCGGCGAGCGCGCTCTGGCGGGCCTCCTCCGCGCGCGCGGCCTCGCGCGCCGCGTCCTCGGCGTCGCGGATCGCGCTGTGGACGGCCTTGGAGGGCGGAGGCCCGTCGGTCTCCGCCCTCCGGATGATCCCCGGGGGGACGCCCCCGGAGGCCATCACGTCACTTCATCGCGCCGAGCGTCACGGCACGATGTTCAGGAGGCGGTTCGGGCTGCCGGAGCCGGGGCTGGTGACGACGCCCGTCGAGGCGCCCGCGACGAGGGCCGAGGAGACCTGGGCCGGGGTCGCCGAGGTGTGGCCCGCGAGGTAGACGGCCGCCGCGCCCGTCACGTGCGGGGTCGCCATCGAGGTGCCGTTGATGGTGTTGGTCGCGGTGTCGCCCGTGCCCCACGCCGAGGTGATCGACGAACCGGGCGCGAACAGGTCCACCACGGAACCGTAGTTGGAGTAGCTGGCCTTCGCGTCCGTGTTCGTCGTCGCGCCGACCGTGATCGCCTCCGTGACGCGCGCCGGGGACTTGGTAGAGGCGTTCGTGGACTCGTTGCCCGCCGCGACCGCGAACGTGACGCCCGAGGCGATGGCGCGGCGCACGGCCGCGTCGATCGTCGAGTCGGCGCCGCCGCCGAGGCTCATGTTGGCGACGGCCGGCTTCACGGCGTTCGCCGTGACCCAGTCGATCCCGGCCACGACCTGCGCCGTCGTCCCGGAGCCCGCGTTGTTGAGCACGCGGACGCCCACGACCCTCGCCTTCTTCGCGACGCCGTACGAGGTCCCGGCGATCGTCGCGGCCACGTGCGTGCCGTGCCCGTTGCCGTCCTGCGCCGTGTTGTCCTTGTCGACGGCGTCGTAGCCGTACGAGGCCCGGCCGCCGAAGTCCTGGTGCGTGATGCGCACGCCGGTGTCGATGACGTACGCGGTGACGCCCTGCCCGGCCGCGTCCGGGTAGGTGTAACTACGGTTCAGCGGAAGGGACTTCTGGTCGATGCGGTCCAAGCCCCAGGACGGCGGGTTGGATTGGGTCGCGTCGGCCGTGAACACGCGGTCCTGGGTGACCTTCGCGACCGCCGGGTCCGCCGCGAGTCTCTTCGCCGCGCCCTCGTCGAGGCGCAGCGCGTAGCCGTTGAGCGCCGCCGCGTACGTACGGTCGATGGTGGCCCCGTACTTCTTCGCGAGCGCCTTGCCCGCCGCCGAACCTGCTTTCGGCGCACCGGACTTGAGGGTGACGACGTAGCTTCCGGAGACCGAGCCGGCCACTCCGGCGTTCTCGATCACGCCCTCGGGGGCCGCCGAGGCGGGCAGCGCGACGACGGTGCTGAGCGCGAGCGCGGCGACGGCCGCCGCACTCAGCCCGGCCAGGGTGCGGCGGGTGGTGCGGGGGCGGCGATCTGTCTGAGGTGCCATCTGAAGGGTTCTCCTCGTGGATGGTGGTGTGGGGGTACGGGCGCGAACGCGGGTCAGTTTGTGTTGTGCGCATGACAAACCAGCGTCCGGGTGGCCCGGTACGTGTCGTGCCGGGCCCCGCCGCACGGAATACTCCCGACCGCCACCACCTCCGCACAAGACCGTCCCGCCCTGCTTGGCCGGATGTCATGCGACAGTCATTTTACGGCAACAGAGCGCCATGAAACGGGAGTTGAGCCACACGGGCAGGCTCCTCGCGGGAGCGCCGATGAGCTTCGCCCCCGGGCACGGTCATCTCTTCCGTACGGCACACCGCCGCGAAAGGACGCACGTCATGAGCCCCGCACCCGTCCCGCCCGCCAAGGGCCCCGCCTCCTACTTCCCCTCCATCGAGCGCACCTACGGCCGCCCCGTCGCCGAATGGCTCGCCCTCGTCCGCGCCTCGCCCCTCACCCGCCACGGCGAACTCGTGACCTGGCTCAAGACCGCTCACGGCATGGGCCACGGACACGCGAACGCGGTGGTGGCGTACGTGCGGAGGGAGGACGGGGCCGAAGGGGGCGCGTGAGGCCCGTCCCCCGCCCGGTCCCGGTGGACACCGGGCGTGCGGGCGGAGTCACGAACCGCTCACACACCCGTACCCGGTCCTCCACCGTTACCGCCGGTAAAGTCCATCCCGCCGCCCTACTCTGACCGCGCTGACCTGCGCCGACGCGGGTCGCACGGCAGAGAGTGGGAGAGCGTGGAGCCGGGATTCATGACTGTGGACTACGGGGTGCGGCCCAAGGCCGCCCGCGCCGAATCCGATGCCGGGCCCAACCGGCTCGCCGTCGCGGGGCTCGTCTTCGGCCTGCTCGGACTGCTTCCGCTGCCCGTCGTCGGCCCCGTGCTCGCGCTGTGCTTCGGCGTCGCGGGCGGGCGCAAGGCGGACCGGGGCGAGGCCGGCGGGCGGGGGATGGCGACGGCGGCGATCGTGCTCGGGATCGTCGGCTGCGTGTGCGCGGTGCTCGGCCTCGTCGTGGTCTTCATCCAGCTCACCGGCTCGCGCGGGGCCTGACGGGCGCGTTCGCCGGATACCGGATACCGGACCGGATACGCGGCCCACGCCGACGCACCGCACGGGTGCGGCGCCGTCGGCGTGGAAGCCGCCGCCCGCAGGACGCCGAAGCGTCCGGGGGCTCATGCGGGCCGGGGTGACCTCACCGGTTCCGCTCGCGCACGGACCGCGCCTCCGCGGCCGTCATCCGGTCGGCGACCGCGGTGTATCCGTACGTGACCAGGGCCGGCGCCATCGCGCCGGACAACTCGGCGCGCGCCAGGCCTTCCCGCAGGTTGCTCAACGCGGTCGGCAGGTCTTCTTCGTCGATCTCGTAGACCGCGACGTACCGGTGCTCGGGCACCTCATCATGCAGACCGGTCCGCGCGACGAACCGCTGGGCCGCCGTGTACCCGGGCACACCGAGCACGTCAGGCAGGTGCACCTCGTCGTACCACGCGTTGAACTCTTCCTCGCGGCCCGGCTGCGGATCGGTGAAGACCAGCAGGACATGCTTGCTCATGTTCCGTCACCTCGATGTCCGGATTCATTTCGTTGGTGTGGATACCGTTCCCGCACCGGAAAGTCGTGGAGACCCGTTCAGGAGAAGTCCAGGACGATCCGGCCACGGACGCCGCCCGCTTCCAGGCGCCGGTGCGCCTCGCTCGCTTCGGTGAAGGGCAGCACCGCCGCAAGCGCGGGGTGAGTACGCCCTGTTCGGCCTGACGGGCCAGGCGGTCAAGGGTTTTCGTGTCGGTCGCGCGCTCGCGCGCCGGCACCGGGCGCACCGTGATCCCTCGCTCGGCCGGGCCGCTCCAGAAGCGCACGGTGGCCAGCCCGCCCCCGTCGGCGACAGCGGGCAGCACGCGCTCGTCGAGCACCGCGCCGTCCGCGAGGCCGCGCACACCCCCGGGATGCAGGGCCCGGATGCGCGCGGCCACGTCGCCGCCCCGTTCGGCGTGCTCCGGCGCGGGGACCACCGACGCCGCCGGCAGGACGATCTGCTGGGCGTAGGCGCCGTGCGTGCCGTGGGGCACCACGAAGGCGACCACACGCTGCCCGACCGAGAGCCTGCCGTCCGCGTCCGGGCCGAGCTGGTCGAGCACCCCCGCGGCGTCCCACCCGGGCACCCACGGGCCGTCGCCGCGTCCGCTTCCCGTACGCAGCAGCGTGTCGGTCGGGTTGACCGCCGCCGCGTGCACGCGGACCCGCACCTGCCGGGTCCCGCCTGTGGCTCGGTGAGTTGCGGTACCCCCAGTGCCTCCGGCCCGCCGGGGCTGCGCACTCCTATCGCTCTCATGCCTCTCCCGCCTCCTTGTCCGTCCGGGTCCGGGGCCGTTGGCGCGGCGGTCGCCCGGTGGAGGAGCCGCGCGCTTCATGCGAGGGTGCCGCCGTCGATGAGGAACTGCGCGCCGGTGGCGAAGGACGAGGCGTCCGAGGCGAGGAACAGCACCGTGTTCGCGATGTCGGACGGTCGCGCCTGACGGCCGAGCGGAACGGAGATGCCGCCCTCGTCGCCCGTCCCCCCGGTGTCGGCGCCGCTCCCCTGGCCGGCGTGCCCCGCCGCCAGGCGACGCAGCATCTTCGTGTCCGTCACGCCCGGATGCACGGAGTTGACGCGCACCCCGTACGGCGCGGACTCCAGGGCGCTCACACGGGTCAGCCCGGTGATGGCGAACTTCGACGCGCTGTACGGGGAGGTGCCCGTGGTCACCGAGGACAGGCCGCCGATCGACGAGGTGTTGATGACCGATCCGGCCTTCTTCGCGTACATGACCGGCAGCACGTGCTTCAGACCGAGGAACGAACCGCGTACGTTGACGGCGAGCACGCGGTCGAGGTCCTCCACTTCCTGCTCGACGAGCGGGGCCACCCTGCCCTCGATGCCCGCGTTGTTGAAGAAGACGTCGATCGTGCCGAACGCGTCGACGGTGGCCTGTACGTAGGCCTTGACGTCGTCCTCCTTGCTGACGTCCGCCGCGATCGTGAGGAGACGGCCGTCCTCGGCCCCGAGCGCGGCGGCCGTCTCGGCGAGTGCGGCGGCCGAGATGTCGACGATCGCCACCTTCGCCCCCTCGGCGAGCAGCGCTCCCGCCGCCGCCTCGCCGATCCCACCGGCGCCTCCGGTGACGAGGGCGGCCTTGTCCCGCAGATCCAGGTACGTCACTTCTCTGTCGCTTCCTGATGAAGCACACATGCGGATGAGCCGGCGGCCGGTCAGGCGTCGAAGACGGCCTCGGAGCGGTCGCGGTTTTCGTACAGGTCCCAGTACAGAGGCGCGATCTGCTCGGGCGTGGCCGCCGGGCTGCCTTCCGGACCACCCCCGCCGATCCAGACATTGATCACCACGTGGGCGGCGGACACGCCGCTGCCCGTCAGTTCCTTGCTCAGGTTGATCACCCAGTTGCGCAGCGCCGCCTGGGCCGCGTTGGCGTTGCCGAACATCGGCACCGGGTCCACGGAACCGCCGCCGGCGGTGAACAGCAGGGTCCCGGCGCCCGCCTCGCGCATCGCGGGCAGTACCGCCCGGACCGCCGCGACGGCGCCGTAGAAGCCGTACTCGATCATCGGCTGGAGATTGTCCACCGTGGCCTCCGAGGGGGCGACCACGGTGAGGCCGGGCACCGCGGAGTGCGGTGCCGGCGAGTACTCCAGTACGTCGATGCCGCCGAAGCGGGCGCTGGCCGCGTCCAGGGCGTCGGTGAGTGAGGCGCGGTCGAGGATGTCGGCGGGGAACGCGGCTGCCGTGATGCCCTCCCGGCGGAGCTGGTCGACCAGCGTGTCCAGCTTCCCCTTGGTACGGGCGATCAGGGCGACGTCGAAGCCGCGGCTGCCGAAGGTGCGGGCGATGGCCAGGCCCATGCCGGGGCCTGCGCCGACGATGGCGAGAGTGGGCACGGTGACATCCCTTCCGTGTGGTGACGGCAGGACATGGGGGCCCGGGATGCCCGGCCGACGGGTGGACCGGGTGTGCGGATCAGGCGTGGGCGGCGCGCCCGGCGGGAACCGCGCAGCCGTCCGGGCCGCGGATCGCCCGGTCGTGGCCGGCAAGGGGAACGGTCGGGTCAGCCTGGTGCGCGTGGCCGCTGGGTCCGAACCGCTCCGCGGCTCGGCCCCCAATTCCTACTGTTTGTTTGTAACGCCATGATGAGCCAGTAAGGAAGGCGATACAAAAGGAACATCGGTGTGCGTGACGGAGGAAAAAGGGCGCTGTGCAGGACAGCGCGGGTATCGGGATGGCGGCCACGGCCGGTCCGGTCCGGGCCGTGCGTCGGCGTCCCGGCATTCTGTACGAGGTCGTCACGCGGCTGGTCGGCCGGGCGGCCGACCACCGCGAGGTGAAGACCCCCGCGGCTAAACGCTCAGCGACCGCGCGTAGTTCACCTGCTGCATGACCTGGTGGAAGCTCCACGGTCCGAGCGCGGGGAGCATCGTGGAGTGGTGGCGGCCCGCGCTCGTCACGGTCACCTGGATGAAGCCGCTCGTCTTTCGCTCCTTCATGAGCAGGAAGAGCAGGCCCAGGCCGCAGAGCAGGATGCCGAAGATGATGGCCAGGATGATGCCGGTCTGGCTGATCTTCTCCTCGGTGCGGGACATGTCGCTCGCGTTCCACACCGAGCCCTTGAGCGGCATCGTCCCGGCGGGCGTGGTGATCTCCGTCTGCGTCACGATGATGTCGCCGATCGCCAGCAGCGGGGCGGGCCCGCCGTACTGCGGGGCACCCCCCGGTGGCGGGAAGCCGTATCCGGCGGGTGGCTGCTGCGGGTAGCCGTACCCGGCCGGGGGCTGTTGCGGATAGCCGTACACGGGCGGTTGCCCCGGAGCGCCGTACCCGGGCGGCGGGCCCCACTGCGGCCCCTGCGGACCCCCCGGCCCCTGCGGACCCCCCGGCCCAGGCCCGCCCGGCCCCGGCACCCCGTCCTGCGGCGGCATCCCCTGCGGCGGCACCCCCTGCGGTCCCGCGGGCCCCTTCGTGAACGGGTCGCTGCTGTCGGGGCCGGGCGGCGGTGTGGTCATCGGTGCTGTCCCCCATACGGGTGAGTCGGAGACGAGCATCGTGACATACGACGGGGCCGCCACCCCGGCGAGGGGTGACGGCCCCGTATGTACGAGAGCCACGTGACGGAGCCGCGGCCCCGTCAGGTCCTCAGTAGCGGCGCGTGATCAGCGCCCGCTTGACCTCCTGGATCGCCTTCGTCACCTCGATGCCGCGCGGGCAGGCGTCGGTGCAGTTGAAGGTGGTGCGGCAACGCCACACGCCGTCGCTGTCGTTGAGGATTTCGAGCCGCTGGCTGCCCGCCTCGTCGCGCGAGTCGAAGATGAAGCGGTGCGCGTTGACGATCGCCGCCGGGCCGAAGTACTGGCCGTCGTTCCAGAACACCGGGCACGAGGACGTGCACGCGGCGCACAGGATGCACTTGGTGGTGTCGTCGAAGCGCTCGCGGTCCTCGGCGCTCTGGAGCCGCTCGCGGGTCGGCTCGTTGCCCGTCGTGACGAGGAACGGCATGACGTCGCGGTACGCCTGGAAGAACGGGTCCATGTCCACCACGAGGTCCTTGAGGACCGTGAGGCCCTTGATGGGCTCGACCGTGATGGGCTTGGCGGGGTTCAGGTCCTTGATGAGCGTCTTGCACGCGAGGCGGTTCTTGCCGTTGATCCGCATCGCGTCCGAGCCGCAGATCCCGTGCGCGCAGGAACGGCGGAACGTCAGCGTGCCGTCCTGTTCCCACTTGATCTTGTGGAGGGCGTCCAGGACGCGCTCCTTGGGGTCCATCGGGAGCTGGAAGTCCTGCCAGACGACGTCGGCGGAGACCTCCGGGTTGAACCGGCGGACGCGCACGGTGACCGTGATGAGGTGGCCCGAGGCGGCCCCGGCCTCCTCCACCTTGTCCATGATCGCGGTAGTCATCAGTACTTACGCTCCATCGGCTGGTAGCGGGTCTGCACGACCGGCTTGTAGTCGAGGCGGATCGCCTCGGTGCCGTCCGCCGAGACCTCGCGGTACGCCATCGTGTGACGCATGAAGTTGACGTCGTCGCGCGTGGGGAAGTCCTCGCGGTAGTGACCGCCGCGCGACTCCTTGCGGGCGAGCGCCGAGGTGGCCATGACCTCGGCGAGGTCGAGCAGGTTGCCCAGCTCGATCGCTTCGAGGAGGTCGGTGTTGAAGCGGCGGCCCTTGTCCTGGATCGCCACGTTCTTGTACCGGGCGCGCAGTTCGGCGATCTTCTCGACCGCCGTCTTGATCGTCTGCTCGGTACGGAACACCATCACGTTGGCGTCCATGCACTCCTGGAGCTCGTTGCGCAGCACCGCGACCTTCTCGGTGCCCGTCGAGTTCCGCAGGTGCTCGACCTGCGCGACGACCTGCGTCTCCGGGTCCTCCGGGAGCGGCACGAACTCGTTGGCGTGCGCGTACTCGGCCGCCGCGATGCCCGCGCGCCGCCCGAAGACGTTGATGTCGAGCAGCGAGTTGGTGCCGAGCCGGTTGGCGCCGTGTACGGAGACGCAGGCGACCTCGCCGGCCGCGTACAGGCCCGGCACGACCGTCGTGTTGTCGGCGAGGACCTCGCCCTGCACGTTGGTCGGGATACCGCCCATCGCGTAGTGCGCGGTCGGCTGGATCGGGATCGGGTCCGTGTACGGCTCGATGCCGAGGTACGTACGGGCGAACTCGGTGATGTCCGGGAGCTTCGCGTCCAGCTGCTCGGGCGGCAGGTGGGTCAGGTCCAGGTACACGTGGTCGCCGTCGGGGCCGCAGCCGCGGCCCTCGCGGATCTCGGTGTAGATCGAGCGCGAGACGACGTCGCGCGAGGCGAGGTCCTTCATGACGGGCGCGTACTTCTCCATGAAGCGCTCACCGTCCTTGTTGCGCAGGATGCCGCCCTCGCCGCGCGCGCCCTCGGTGAGCAGGATGCCCATGCGCCAGATGCCCGTCGGGTGGAACTGGAAGAACTCCATGTCCTCCAGCGGCAGCCCGCGCCGCCACACGGCGGCCTGCCCGTCACCGGTCAGGGTGTGCGCGTTCGACGTCACCTTGAAGAACTTGCCGGTCCCGCCGGAGGCGTAGATGACCGACTTTGCCTGGAAGACGTGGATCTCGCCGGTCGCCAGCTCGTACGCCACGACCCCGGCCGAGCGCTTGACGCCGTCGACCTCGGTGAGGAGCTGGTCGAGCACGTAGAACTCGTTGAAGAACTCCACGCCCTCCTTGACGCAGTTCTGGTACAGCGTCTGGAGGATCATGTGACCGGTGCGGTCCGCCGCGTAGCACGAGCGGCGCACGGGCGCCTCGCCGTGGTTGCGGGTGTGCCCGCCGAAGCGGCGCTGGTCGATCGTGCCGTCCGGGGTCCGGTTGAACGGCAGGCCCATCTTCTCCAGGTCGAGGACCGAGTCGATGGCCTCCTTCGCGAGGATCTCGGCGGCGTCCTGGTCGACCAGGTAGTCACCGCCCTTGATCGTGTCGAAGGTGTGCCACTCCCAGTTGTCCTCCTCGACGTTGGCGAGGGCCGCGGCCATGCCGCCCTGCGCCGCGCCGGTGTGGGAGCGGGTGGGGTAGAGCTTGGTCAGTACGGCGGTACGGCTGCGCTTGGTCGCCTCGATGGCGGCGCGCATGCCCGCGCCGCCGGCGCCGACGATGACGGTGTCGTACTTGTGGATCTTCAGCTTCATGATTCTCGTGGCCCCGGCTCTAACGGATGTTCGGGTCGAAGGTGAAGATCACCAGCGTGCCCAGCAGGACGGTGAAGATGGTCGCCGCCCACAGCAGGCCCTTGAGCCACATGCGGGTCATGGGGCGCTCGGCGTAGTCGTTGATGACGGTGCGCAGGCCGTTGCCGCCGTGCAGCATCGCGAGCCACAGCATGAGCAGGTCCCAGCCCTGCCAGAACGGCGAGGCCCAGCGCCCGGCGACGAACGCGAAGCCGATCTTCTGCACGCCGCCGTCCAGGAAGAGCTGGATGAGCAGGTGCCCGAGGACGAGGACGACCAGGACGATGCCCGACAGGCGCATGAACAGCCAGGCGGCCAGTTCGAAGTTGCGCTGCGGGCTCTTCTTCGTCTTCTTGGTGCGCTGCCGGGGCGGCTCGATGACCGGCGCCGGGTTGTCGACGTCGTAGAGCGAGGCGCCCTCGACGGGTCCGATCGCGGAAGAGGCCGCGGAGGAGGTCTCGGTGGACATCGCGTCAGCTCCCGAACAGTTGACGTGCGGCGTGGCCGAGGACGGAGTAGAGCGAGCCGAGCATCAGCACGACCCACACCACGAGGACCGTCCAGAGCATCTTCTTCTGGTGGCGGGGGCCCTGCGACCAGAAGTCGACGGCGATGATGCGCAGGCCGTTGAGCGCGTGGAAGAGGATCGCGGCGACGAGGCCGTACTCCAGCAGCGCGACGACCGGATTCTTGTAGGTGGCAACGACGTCGTCGTACGCCTCGGGGGAGACACGCACGAGCGCGGTGTCCAGGACGTGTACGAACAGGAAGAAGAAAATGAGGACGCCGGTGACTCGATGAGCCACCCAGGACCACATTCCTTCCCGGCCGCGGTACAGCGTTCCAGCCGGCACGGAAGAACCCTCCGGGGAAAGGATTGGGAGCCTGCCGCGATCCATTCCTGTCGACGGTCGGCCCGGCCGGGTACGGTCCACCGGCCCCGGCCATCGTAGTCACGGGCGGGGGCCCGCCCCGCACGGGGGCATGCGGTGTGATCAAACTGGCACGTACGGGCGAAGGAGTCGGCCGAAAGGGTGTGTTCAGGCGTCCGATCAGGGCGGATGCCTGCCCATTTGAGGCCCGGTGACGCCCGTTCGGCTCCCTTCACGCGGCTGTGCGCGCGCTGTGCCGCGCGTGTCGGACACCGCCGTACGGGGCAGACGCGGCCCGGCGGGACGGTCCCGGCCGGGCGCGGTGTCATCCGAACGAGGGGCCGGGCGCCGGGAGTGACACCGTGTCGGCCGCAGCGGGAAGAGGTCTCGTACGGCAGTACCGCGCACCCGAGCAACGAGGACGTGACCCGTGGCCGAGCACCGCCGCCAGGACCCCCGCGACCCGGGCGGGGGGCGTCGCCGCGCCGCGTGGGCCTCGATCGCGGCCCTCGTCGTCGCGGCGGCCGTCGCGCTCGGCCTCACGGTGTGGCCGGGCGGCGACCACCACGGGGACGGCGGCGGTCCGGGCTCGGCGAGCGGCGCCGACGAGCTCACCGTCTCGCCGACGCCCGCCGCCTCGTACCCCGTCTCGAAGCCGCCGCGCACGATCCCCTCCGTACGCGACTTCGACGCCGCGCGCGGCCCCGGCTGGAAGCCCGCGAAGTCCGGGCGGGTCCTCGCCGCGGACGAGGGACTCGCGGACGAGGCCAAGCTCCTCGCGGGCGAACTCGGCATGACGTACGGGGGCGACGCCGACCCGCGGCGCGGGGACGTGTGGCTCGGGCTCGACGAGAAGGCGCGGGACGGGGACGCGGACGGCGGCGACGAGGCGTACACGCTGCGCGTCGCCGCGGGCCAGGCGCGGATCACGGCGGCGGGCCAGGACGGGGTGTGGTGGGGCACCCGGACGCTCGGACAGGCCGTGCGCGCGGACGGCACGATGCCCGAGGGCACCGTGAACGACCGGCCGGAGAAGCCGCAGCGCGGGTTCATGCTCGACATCGCCCGCAAGTGGTACGACGAGGCGTGGATCAAGGCGCGGATCGCGGAGATCGCCGACCTCAAGTACAACCAGTTCGTCCTGCACTTCTCCGACGACCAGGCCTTCCGCGTCGAGTCCTCCTCGCACCCCGAGATCGTCTCGGCGCAGCACCTGACGAAGACGCAGGTCCGCTCGATCGTCTCCTACGCGGCGGCCCGGCACGTCACCGTCGTCCCCGAGATCGACTCGCCCGGACACCTCGGCACGGTCATCAAGGCGCACCCGAAGCTCCAGCTGCGGGACGCGGCGGGCAAGCCCGTCGAGGGCGCGATCGACATCGGGAACGCGGACTCGGCCCGCATCGTCGACGACCTCCTCAAGGAGTACGCGAGCCTCTTCCCCGGGCGCTGGTGGCACATCGGCGCCGACGAGTACCAGGCCCTCGTGCGCTCCGACCCCGAGGCGTCCTTCCCGGAGCTGGCCGCGCTCGCCCGCAAGAAGTACGGGGCGAAGGGCCGCGTCCAGGACCTCGCCCAGGCGTGGCTGAACGACCGCGCGAAGACGGTGCGGGACGCGCGCGAGGGGCGGATCGCGCGGGCGTGGAACGACGGCTTCTTCGCGGGGGGCCAGGTCGTCGCCGACCGGAAGGTGGAGGTCGTCTACTGGACGGGCAAGGAACTCGGCGCCCGCCCGCCCGCCGACTACCTCGCCGAAGGCCGCCAGGTCCTCAACTACAACGACGAGTTCCTCTACTACGTCCTCGGCCAGCCCAACACCTTCACGTACCCGACCGGCCGGCGCATCTACGAGTCCTGGACCCCCCGCGTGCTGCGCGGCACGAGCGCGGTCCCCGCGCGCTACGACCACCTCATCGAGGGCGGCGGCTTCGCCGTCTGGGGCGACTTCCCGAACGCCCAGACCCCCGACCAGGTCGCGCAGGGCATCCGCCTCCCCCTCCGCGCCCTGACCGAGAAACTCTGGCCGGCAGCGACGAAACCGGCCCGCAGCTGGACGGACTTCCAGGCGGTGTCGCGGGCGATCGGCTGAGGGAGGGCGGGCACGGGGCGGGTACGCGCGGCCGTCCCGTACCGCCCGCTCCCGTACCGCCCGCCCCGCCGGAGCCCCCTCAGATCAGCGGGGTCACCTGGTCCTCGATGCCGAGCAGGGCGCGGCCGTAGAGTTCGCTCGCGATGGCCGGGTTGACGACCGCGTGGCGGCTGCCGGTCTCCTGGTCGCGCCAGATGCGCTGGAGGGGGTTGACCTCGGCGAAGCTGCCCGCGCCGTGGATGCTCACGAGGATGTCGATGGCCTCGCGGGCGCGGCGGGCGACGTAGCCGGTGTCCATGCGGACGCGCGCGCGGATCTCCAGGGGCATGTACGTGCCGGAGGCGGCCCACGTGTCGATGTCGTCGGCGGCGCGCAGCAGGTGCAGGCGCGCGGTGTCGACGAGCTGGGCCGCCTCGGCGAGCTGGATCTGCGTGGACGGGGCCTCGGCGGCCTTCTCGTAGAAGGTGTACGAGATGCCCTTGCCCTTGCCGAGCGAGGTGACGACGTGTTCGAGCGCGGCCTGCGCGAGCCCGGCCTGCGGGCCCGCGAGGACGAGGGCGAGCACGGGGACCATCGCCGAGCGGTACAGGACCTCGTCCTGGTGCTCGGTCGGGTAGTCGCCGACGACGCCGCGCGTCGTGGACAGGACGCGGTGCTCGGGCACGAACACGTCGTCGGCGACGAGGGTGTTGCTGCCGGTGCCGCGCATCCCCGCCACGTACCACGTGTCGTCGATCGTGAGGTCGGTGAGCGGGATGAGCGCGGAGCCCTGGTCGGTCTGCGCGCCGCTCCCGTCGGTGAGCGGGATGCCGAGGTTCGCCCACTGCGCGTGCAGGCTGCCGGAGGCGAAGCCCCAGCGGCCCGTGACGCGCCACCCGCCCTCCACCTTGCGGCTCGTCGACGTCGGCGCGAGCACCCCGCACACGCGCGCGTCGGGCCCGGAGCCCCACACGTCGAGCTGCGCCCGCTCGGGGAAGAGCCCGACGGTCCAGTTGGTGACGTTGATCAGCGTCGCGACCCACGCCGTCGAGCCGCAGCCGCGCGCCAGCTCGCTCGTGACCTCCAGCATCGTGCGGAAGTTCGTCTCGAAGCCGCCGAGGCGGCGCGGCACGGTGAGGCGGAACAGGCCCGCCTCCGTGAGCGCCTTGATGTTCTCCTCGGGAACCCGGCGCTCGCTCTCCGCGCGCGCCGCGTTCTCCTTCAGCAGCGGGACGAGGGCGGTGGCCCTGGCCTTCAGTTCCTCTGCGGTGGGCGTGCTCATGGGGCCTCCTGGGTGGTGCGCGTTGTGCCGTCCCGGTGATTGGACGCCGCGCGGCGCCGCGCGTCCTGTGGCTGGGAGGGCAGAGTCGGCCGCGCGGCTTGGTCCTCGGGGCCAGCCGGGCGGGGCGGGGGGCGCGTGGGTCGGGGCTCGGCGCCGGGCTTGGGTCCGCGCGACCAAGGGCGGCGCGTCTTCCTGTGCGCCCGGGCCAGTGCCGTGCCCCGCGCCGCGCGCCTTCACTGAGGGGGACCACGCCGGGCCCGCCCCGGCGCCGTACCCAGAGACCGGAGGCCGCCGTGTCCCCCCTACCCACCGCGATCCCCGCCGCAGCGCGGGACTTCCGGCACGTCCTCGGGCACGTGCCGACCTCGGTCTGCGTCGTCACGGCGACAGGCCCCGAAGGACCCGTGGGGCTGACGGTGGGCAGCTTCACCTCGGTGTCGCTCGACCCGCCGCTCGTCGTCTTCTACGCGACCCACACCTCGGTGAGCGCGGCGGCGGTGATCGCGGCGGGCCGCTTCTGCGTCAACGTCCTCGCCGACGACCAGGAGCACGTGTGCGCGTCCTTCGCGCGGCGCGGCGCGGACCGCTTCGCGACGGGGGAGTGGGACCTGACGGGGCGCGCCGCGCCGCGCCTCGCGGGTGCGGCGGCGTGGATCGAGTGCGATCTTGAGGAGACGCTGCCCGCCGGTGACCACGTGGCGGTGCTCGGCCGGGTGCGGGAACTGGCGGCGGCGGGGCGGGACCCGCTCGTCTTCCACCGCGGCCGGCTCGCGCGGCTCGCGGAGGCGGTGCGCCCGGCGCCCGTACGGTGCTTCGACTGGTGGGAGGACTGACATGACCGGCTTCGTCATGGCGGGCGACGACATCGCCCTCGTCACGCAGACCGTGCTCCTCGAACGGCAGGGCCGCGACCGCGCCTGGTGGGACCAGATGCGCGCCTGCTACTGGCCCGACGCGGCCGTGCGGCTGAGCTGGTACCAGGGCGACGGGCCCGGCTTCGTCACCGCGTCCGAGGCGATGACCGGGCGCGGCGACGCGAGCGTGCACCGCCTCTCGCCGCCCGCCGTGCGGATCGTGGGCGACCGCGCCCTGGCGGAGGTCCCGGCGGGCATCGAGGTGCGGACGGAGATCGGCGGGGTGCTCGCCGACCTCGCCTCGTACACGCGGATCGTCTACCGCCTGGAGCGGCGCGGGGGCCGGTGGGGCATCGCGGCGCTGGACTGCGTGTACGGGCGCGATACGTGCCTGCCGGCCGTGCCGGGCGAGACGGTGACCATCCCGGCCGCCGAGCTGGCCCCGTACCGGCCCTCGTACGCGATCCTCTCCTGGCACCTCGCGCGCCGGGGCTACCCGCCGTCGACGGACCTGCTCGGGGACGACCGGCCGGAGGAGACGGCGGCGTTCTACGCGGAGGTGCGGGACTGGCTGGGGGGCTGAGGGCGCGGGTGGGCGGGGGCCCCGGGGCGTACGCATCCGCCTCGGGGCCCCTCCCGTGTGCCCCGGCTCAGAAGCCGACCTCGCCGAGCCCCTTCAGCCCCAGCATCCGCCGTGCCTCGTCCGGCGTCGCGACCTCGCGCCCCAGCTCCCTGACGATCCGCACGGCCTTCTCGACCTGCTGCGCGTTGGACGTGGCCAGCTCGCCGCGCCCGATGTACAGGCTGTCCTCCAGGCCGACGCGGACGTGCCCGCCGAGGAGCGCGGACTGCGTGGCGAAGGGCATCTGGTGGCGGCCGGCGGCGAAGGCGGAGAGGTAGTAGTCGTCGCCGAAGAGCTTGTCGGCGATCGTCACCATGTGCTGGAGGTTGTCCGGGTCGGCGCCGATGCCGCCGAGGATGCCGAAGATGGACTGGATGAGGAACGGCGGCTTGGCGAGGCCGCGGTCGGCCATGTGGGCGAGGTTGTAGAGGTGCCCGACGTCGTAGCACTCGTACTCGAAGCGCGTGCCCTGCCCCTCGCCCAGCTCGCGCAGCGTCGTGGCGATCTGCGCGAAGGTGTTGGCGAAGATCGCGCCCTCGGAGGCGCGCAGGTACTCCTGCTCCCAGTCGTGCTTCCAGTCGCGCGCCACCTCGGCGGCCGGGTGGAGGCCGAAGTTCATCGAGCCCATGTTGAGCGAGGCCAGCTCGGGGCGGGCGCGGCGGGCGGCGGCGAGGCGGTCGTCGAGCGTCATGTTGACGCTGCCGCCCGTCGTGATGTTGACGACCGCGTCCGTCTCGGCCTTGATGTGCGGCAGGAAGCGCAGGAAGACCTCGGGATCGGGCGTCGGCTGCCCGGTCCTCGGGTCGCGCGCGTGCAGGTGCACGACGGCGGCCCCGGCGCGCACGGCGGCGACGCTCTGCGCGGCGATCTCCTCGGGCGTCACGGGCAGGTGCGGGGACATGCTCGGGGTGTGGGCGGAGCCGGTCACGGCGCAGCTGATGATGATCTTGTTGGTGCGCTTCACGGGTGAACTCCTGGGGTGCGGCGGGTGGTTCGGTGTTCCGGGGGGACGGCTCAGGCGGAGTGCGCGCCGCTCATCAGGGCCGCCAGGTCCTCCGGGGCGAGGAAGGAGGGCGGCGGCGGGGGACCCCAGGAGTAGAGGGCCTGCGCCCCGTCCCAGACGCCCGGCTTCCACAGCGCGTCCTCCACGACGCAGTCGAGGTCGGAGTAGTACTCGCTGAAGTTGCCCGCCGGGTCCTTGAGGTACCAGAAGAAGTTCGAGCCGATGTGGTGCCGGCCGAGCCCCCACGTGTGCCGCTCGGGGTCCGTCTCCAGCATCGCCTTCGCGCCGCGCCCGATCTCGTCGATGTCGTCGACCTGCCAGGCGGTGTGGTGCAGGAAGCTCACGGGGGCCTGCTGCACGAGCACGTTGTGGTGATCGGTGGAGCAGCGCATGAAGGCCGCCAGTCCCGGCACCTCGTCGCTGACCCGGAAGCCGATGCCCTCGGTGAAGAAGCGCTGCGAGGTCTGCTGGTCGGTCGAGCCGAGTACGACGTGCCCGAGCTTGCGCGGCCGGACGGGGCCCTCGCGCAGGATGCCCGGCGCGCGCTCACCCGCGCGCACGGGCTCGCCGGGGCCGTTGTACGCGACCGGGGCGGGCGGGTCGTGGGCGACGACGCGCTCGGCGATCGTGACCTCGACGGTGACCTCGGTGCCGGGGTCGCTCGCGCGCACGGAGGTGCCGGTACGGGTCACCTCGACGCCGAAGCGGGTGAGCGAGGCGGCGACGCGGTCGAGGTCGTCGGGGTCGTCGGCGCCGATGCCGAGGTGGAGCAGCCGGCGGCGGTCGGAGCGGGCGATGCGGAGCTGTTCGCCGCCGTCCACGGTGGCGAAACGCGCCGTGTGCGGGGGCTGTTCGGGGGTGGACGCGAGGGGAGTGAGGCCGAATTCGGCGTAGTAGGCGGCGGCGCTCGCGACGTCGGGGACGCCGAGCGTGAGACCGGTGAGGCGGTGCAGGGACATGGGCGGCTCTTTCGGGTGACCGTGGGCGGGGGGAGACGGGGCGGGGCGGAACGGGCGGGGGCGCGCCCGACGCCATGAGGATGCGCGCCCCGTACCGGTCCGGCGTGGGCTGGCAGGACAGAACTCGCCGCCCCGGTTGGACTTTGGTCCTCGCGCCCAGTCAGGGGGGCGCGCTTCGGCCTCCCGGCCCAAGCGCTGTCCGCTTTCGTGTGGTTCACTGCCCATCCCGCGCGGTATGTCCGGGCGGGAGGACGACGGGGGCCGGTGGACGACAGTGAGGCGGTGACCGCGATGGCGCGGGCGGCGGAACGCACGTGGGTACGGGAACTGCGCCACGACGACCCGCCCCCGCCCGCGAGCCACCCGCCGCTGCTCGCGCAGGCCGCCGAGCGGCTGGGCCCCGACGCGGTGCGGTGGGCCGTGGCGCTGGGGAGCCGCATGGCGCACGAGATCATCGCGCGCGTCCCCGAACTCGGCGGCAGCGAGGAAGCCGTCGAGATCCTGCGCCGGGGCACCGAGTCCGCGGTGATCCACGGGCTGCTCGTCGTGGTCGCCGACGATCCCGCGCTCGCCCGGCTCACCGAGGAGCAACTGGAGGGCGACCGCGTGCACGTCCGCCGGGGCATCCGCGTCGACCTCGTCCTGCGCGGCGTGCAGATCGGGCACGCGCTGCTGACCCGCGAACTGATCGCGGCGGCCTCGGTGCTCGTCCCCGAGGAGGAGCGCGTCGCGGAACTGGCCCGCGTCTCCGACCTCGTCTTCCGCGTCGTGGAGGTGATGTCCTCGACGATGGCGGTCGAGCACAACGCCGAGCACGACCGCTGGGTGACGAGCGCGGCGGCGGAACGGGCGGCGACCGTGCGGAAGCTGCTCGCCCCCGGGCCGCCGCAGCCGCCCGAGGAGGCGTCCCGCGTGCTCGGCTACCCGCTGGAGCGCCCGCACGTCGCCCTCGTGCTGTGGCAGTCGCCGGGCAGGGAGGCCGCGCCCATGGACCTCCAGCGCGCCGCCTCGCGCCTCCTGCACGCCTACGGCTGCACGACGACACTGGAGATCCCCGACGGCACGTCCTCGCTGTGGGCCTGGGGCGCGTGGCGCTCCTGGGACACCGAGCCGGGCGACGGCGTCGCCGACCTGCCCGCGCACGTGCACGTGGCCGTGTCCGCCGCCGCCGAAGGCGTCGCGGGCTTCCGGCAGAGCCACCTGGAGGCGGCCCGCGTCGCCGAACTCGCCCGCGCCTGCGGAAACCCGCGCGGCCTGACGAACCTCATCCACTACCCGGACGTCGAACTCGCCGTCCTCCTCGCCCAGGACCTCGACCGCGCCCGCACCTTCGTCCGCAGGGAGCTGCGCGAGGCGGCGGCGAGCACCCCGGCCGCCGCCGAACTCCGCGAGACGGTCGCCGCCTACCTCCGCCACGACCGCAGCCTCATGCGCGCCGCCGAGGAACTGAACGTGGCCCGCAACACGGTCGCCTACCGCGTCAAGAAGTTCACCGAGCTGACCGGCCGCGACGTGGCGGAGCGCCGCCTGGAACTGGAGGCGGCGCTGCGGCTCTCGGGGGTGCTGGGGGACCGGGTGACGCGGGACTGAGGGCGTGGGCGGCGCGGGGGCGGAGGGCGTGGGGCGGGTGCGGCGGCGGGGCCGCGCGTACGGGCCGGGTGCCCCCGTACCGTACGCGCGGCCCCGTACCCGCGCCTCGGCGCGCCTCCGCACCACTCGCGCCTCAGTACGCCCCCGGTGCCGCCGCCACCCTCTCCAGGATCGCGTCCAGCTCCGCCCGCTCCCACCAGTCGCCGTCGCGCATCACGCCCGCGATGCCGTGCAGCGCCCGGTGGTCGCTCAAGGGGTCCGCCTCCAGGAGGACGAGGTCCGCCGGGAGGCCCGGGGCGACGCGGCCGAACTCGCCCTCCTCGCCGAGGAAGCGGGCCACCTCGCTCGTCGCCATCCGCAGGATAGCCCCGGGAGCGAGCCCCGCCTCCGCCAGCAGGTCGAACTCGTCGTGCAGCGCGAAGCCGGGGACAACGCCCGCCGCCCCGCACGCGTCGGAGCCCGCGACCATCGGGACCCCCGCCTCGGCGAAGGTCCGCGTCATCCGCAGCTGCGCCGCCCAGTGCTCCCTCAGCGCGCGCCGCGTCGCGTCCGGGAGCCGGGCGAACTTGCCCGCCGACTTGTCCCACTTGCGCAGCTCGGCGGGGGCCATGTAGCGGCGCCTGGGGTCCTCGGTGTGCTCGGGCGCGTCCCCGAACTGCTGCGTGTGCACGCGGATCAGCGTCGGGCACTGCCACGTCCCGTGCGCGACGAAGAGCGCCGCCAGCTCCTCCGCCTTCTCCTGGTCGTACGAGCCGTCCGCCAGCTCGTACGCGTGCGCCTCGTCCGGGGAGGTCCGCGTCGCCGGGTTCGTCACGACGCCCTCGATGAGCTTCATGACGAGCTTCTCGGCGCCGGGGAACCGCACCTTCGGCAGCGACGGCATCCGGCGCGACGCCCCCACGGCCCGTACCTCCGGCTCGCGCGCGGACGCCGCCGCGAACACCGTGACCCCGGGGCCGAGGTGCTCGATCGACCACACCCCGCCGCGCGCGGCCTCGCGCGGGTCGAGGTCGGGCGGGAGGTGGCCGCCGAGCCTGATCCCGAGCCGGTTCGCCTCCTTGAGCGCGGCCATGAACGTCTGCGCCGTTGTCATGCCCGCCTTGACGAAGTCCGCGCCGTCGCGGTGCTGTTCGCGCACGGTCCGCACGGCGTCCTCGGCGCTGCCCGCGTTGAGCGGCGTCAGCAGGTCCCCGGCCGTCGCCCGGAGCGCGGGCGCGCCGTTCGGCCGCGGCAGGCGTCCCTCGCGCCGGGCCGCGAGCAGCGCCCGGTTCCCCGACATCTGCCGGAAGCCCACGACACCCT
This sequence comes from Streptomyces sp. SID11385, assembly GCF_010548245.1. Classification (GTDB taxonomy): domain Bacteria; phylum Actinomycetota; class Actinomycetes; order Streptomycetales; family Streptomycetaceae; genus Streptomyces. The sequence continues at coordinate 4,629 of NZ_JAAGLR010000593.1, read as the reverse complement.
GCGTCAGCATCAGCGCGTAGGCGCCGTCGACGTCCTCGGGGGTGTTGAGCGCGTGCGTGTGCGTGTCCGTGAAGCCGGGGACGAGGAACCGGCCCCCGCCCTCGACGACGTGCGCGCCGTCCGCCGGGGCGGGCTCCGCGCCCGTGGGCGACACGGAGACGATCCGGCCCTCCTCGGCCACGACGTCCCTGCCCGCGCTCCCGCTCCCCGCGGCGGGATCGATCACCGTGACGTCCCGGAACACGACCCGGCCCCGCACCCGCGCGGGTTCCACGTAACGGCTCATCGCTCCTCCGCCCCGCCGAAGAGCTTCGCGGCGTTGCGGCTCGTCAGGTCCCGCCACGTGCCGCCGCCGGAGGGCTGCGCCGCCATGTCCACGGAGGTGATCTGATCAAGGGCTCCGGAGGCGGGCGTCCAGCAGTAGTCGCTCCCGTACAGCAGCCGCTCCGTGCCGAACGCGGCGGCGAAGGCGGGGATCTGGCGCGGGAAGGGCGTCCCGGCCATGTCGTACCAGAGGCCGCCGAGCTGTTCGACGACGCCGGGGCCCTCGCCGCCGAAGAGCCCCTTGCGGAACATGTCCATGCGGTCGGCGAGGAGCGGCAGCGCGCCGCCGCCGTGGGTCAGGACCCAGCGGATGTCCGGCGTACGCGCCAGGACGCCGTTGAAGACGAGGTCGCTCGCCGTACGGGCCGTGTCGAAGAGAAACTCCAGCATGGGGCGGGGGCGCCCGAGGTCGACGGCGTCGGCGTGCGGCGGCGAGGTGGGGTGGACGAAGACGAGCGCGCCGCGCCGGTTCAGCTCCTCCCACAGCGGGGTCAGGCGCTCGTCGCCGAGGTACACGCCGTGGTGGTTGCTCTCGACGGCGACACCGTCCGCGCCGAGCACGTCGAGCGCGTACGCGGCCTCGGCGAGCGCGCCGTCGACGTCGGGCAGCGGGAGCGAGGCGAAGAGCCCGAACCGCTCGGGGTGCGCGTCGCGCGTGCGCGCCCCGTACTCGTTCACCTCGCGCGCCAGCGAGCGGGCGGCGGCGTCGTCGCCGAAGTGCGTGCCGGGCGAGGAGATCGACAGGTAGGACTTGGTGATGTTGCCGCGCCGCATCAGGTCCAGGTGCTGCTCGGGCGACCACTCGGGCCAGCCCGGCATCCCGTCCGGGTGCGCGACCCCGGCCGCGCGCGCCTCGGCGACGTAGCGGTCCGTGACGAAGTGGGCGTGGACGTCCACCAGGCCGGTCGTGGCTTCGGGGTCGGTGTCGTGGGTGCCGTGCGGGCTCATGTGGCGCTCCTCGGTCGATGGGGGCTCGCCTGCGAATCTATGGAGACGGACGGGGAGCCGCAGGAGCGGTGCCAATGAATGGAACACCTGTGAACGGACGACCTGAGGGAAGCGCCGAGGGGCCCGGTGCGGCCCGCGAGGAGGGCGCCCCGCGGCGGCGCGGACGCAAGCCCGCCGCGGGCAGCCCCGTCATCGACCGCGCCTTCGCGCTGCTGGGCGCCTTCGACAGCGGCCACCGGGCGCTGACCCCGGCGGACCTCGCGCAACGCGGTGGCCTCCCGCGCTCCTCGGCACTGCGCCTGGCGCGTTCGCTCGTCCGGGTGGGGGCGCTGGAACGCCGGGAGGACGGCCGTTTCGTCGTCGGCCTGCGCCTGCTGGAGACGGCCTCGCTCGCGCCGCGCGGCCACGGGCTGCGGGCGGTGGCGATGCCGTACATGGAGGATCTTTTCCACGTCACGCGGCAGCACGTGCTGCTCGCGGTGCGTGAGGGCGAGGAGGCGGTGCTCGTCGAGCGCCTCTCCGCCCGCGACGCGAGCCCCGTCCGCTACCGCGTCGGCGGGCGTCTGCCCCTCGCCGCGACGGGCGTCGGCCTCGTCCTGCTCGCCTTCGCCCCGCCCGCGCTCCAGGAGCACCTGATCGCCACGTACGAGCCCGGCCGGGGCCACGACGACATCCGCACCCCCGCGGAGCTGCGCCGCCTCCTCGCCGAGATCCGCCTCGCCGACCACGCGGAGGGCACCCAGACCCGCCCGTGGCCGGTGAGCACGGTCGCGGCCCCGGTCCGCGACAGCACGTCGGTCGTGGCGGCCCTCTCGGTGGTGGCCCCCCGCGAGGGCTTCTCCGGCGCGGGCTTCACCCCGGCGGTACGGGCAACGGCCCGCGCGGTCTCCCGCGCGCTGCGGGGGGACGAGGCGGGGGCGGGGGGTGCGGGCCGGGCGTGAGGATACGGGGTCGTCGGGCCTCGCGCGGGCGCTCCGCACAGACCTCAGCGAGCAGAGTCCCACACCGTGATGGTGCCGGTGTAGTTCCCGCCGTCCTGGTCGAACGCTCCGGCGGTGACCACGGCGATGCGCCCCTGCCTGGACTTGACGCAGTACCGCTTGCCGGCGGTGACGGGCAGGGTCTCCGAGCCCTGTGTGGTGATCAGCTCCGCGCACTGTTGCCGAGTCGGCTTCGCGGGAGTGTCCCAGCGGGCGACGGTCGGCGTGGTGGTGAACAGTCCCCCGCCGAGTCCGTACATCTCGTCCTCGCGGACCTCGCCGGTCTGGGCGTAGTTGATCCAGAAGCTGGCTCCGGTATTGCTCGACAGCACGGACGGTGGATTCGAGTCGAGGTCGATGTACGTCAGCCTCATCCTGCCCGACCACAAAGGAGTGTCCGCCCGGGGGCTTGGGGATTCCACGGCCTTCGACGCGCTTGCCGGCGGCGCGGCGGCCGTCGGTGAGGCTGTGCCGTCGGACCGTGCCGAGTCGCCGGGGAGTGCTGATCGCCGGCTCTCTGTACCGCCTGCCGCCGGAGCCCCGGCGAACTTGACCACGACCACCACGACGACGGCGACCATCACGACACCGACGAGGATCATGACCTGGATCATCGGGTGGCGGAAGACCCTGGCCTGGTCCGCCGCGTAGTGATGGTGATGTTCGGTGTGCTGGTCGATCCGCTGGTCGCCACCCGCTTGGTTGACTTGCCCGCGCCCGGACGCGCGTCCTTGGCTGCTCACCGAGCCCGTGAGGCGCTTTCCTCGCCCTTCCGGCTGCGGAGGGCTCATCGCTCGGTGATGTGCTGGTCGCGTCCTGCCTGGTACACGCGGCCCTTTCCGGTCGCGCGGCCGCTCATCCGCACCTCTCCGACATCCGCGCTTCCGCGCGAGGATTCCGGCCGCAGTTCGTCGAGGAGCTCACGAAGCGCGGCGGCGATGTCGGGTCTGTCCCTGAGCAGGCGACGTACACGCCCCTGCCACTCCGCACGCAGCTCCGCCTCGGACAGCTCATCGCCGTTCTCACGGGAAGCGAGCAAATCCGCCCTCGCGGCGTCGAGTTCGGCCGCGAGGGTTTCGGCGCGTTCGGGATGGACGCGCCGCCACAACGTGATGAATCCGTCTCGCGCACAGCCCCAGGCGTCTGATGCCATCGCGCCGACGAGTGTCACTCCAGCTGTTCGCGCCAGTTCCACAGCCACGTCCGGGCCCATCACGCCCCCTGTCCTCGGTAGCGTTACGTCGCACGGTCGACTCCGCCGATGAGAAATAATAAGGCGTATTCGCCCTGGGGAAGCGGGAGTTGACCTAGCGGAGCCGGGGGCCGACAGCAGCGTGCCGGCCTCGGACCCGTCCAGAACGGCCGAAACCTCCTCGGACCGGTCCCGGCCGCGCCGGGTGGTACGGGAAGCTTCGGCCGCGACGTTGGTCACGCGGCCCGGCGCCCAGCATCGTTGCCCCTGGTCACGGCGTGCGCGGAAAGGCGAACGGCCGGGTCGCCACCCCCCACAGGAGAGACCCGGCCGTCGCACGGCACGGGCCGTTTGAGGGCCCGTACTTCCTACAGCGCCATGGTCCCCCCAGACGTCACACCCGGACGGTCACGTGTCGGTAACGCTTCGTGGTGCGGGGGGCAGGGGCCGAACGTCCGGCTCGGCCTGAAAGGGTGGAGTACTGGCCAACTGACCGGTAGCGTGCTGATTCGCGCCGGACCGGACACGGGCCCGGTGGTGACGCGAGTGGGGGCAGGCTGAGGGGTGCTGGGGGACGACGCGGAGCTGACCGCCGCGGTACTCGCGGCTCAGCGGGGGGACGAGGCCGCTTTCCGTACGGTGTACCGCGAGGTGCAGCCGCGCCTGCTCGGCTACATCAGGACCCTCGTCGGCGAGGGCGACGCGGAGGACGTCGCCTCCGAGTCCTGGCTCCAGATAGCGCGTGACCTGGGCCGTTTCGACGGGGACGCGGACCGGTTCCGGGGCTGGGCGGCGCGGATAGCGCGCAATCGCTCCCTCGACCACATCCGGATGCGCGGCCGCCGTCCCGCCGTCGGCGGCGACGAGTCCGAACTCACCGTGCGCGCGGGGGACTCCGACACGGCGGGCGAGGCCATCGAGGCCCTCGCGACCGGCGAGACCCTCGCCCTCATCGCACGCCTCCCGCAGGACCAGGCCGAGGCCGTCGTCCTCCGCGTTGTCGTCGGTCTCGACGCCAAGAGCGCCGCCGCGACCCTCGGTAAACGTCCGGGCGCGGTACGCACGGCGGCCCACCGCGGACTGAAGAAACTGGCCGAACTTCTGGGCGGCCGCGAGGCGGACGGGACGGACGGCATGGGCGGGACGACCGGCGGCGGTACGGGGATCGCCGACGCGGGCGAGGGG
>NZ_JAAGLR010000565.1 GCF_010548245.1 Streptomyces sp. SID11385 | reverse complement strand
CGGGCTCGGCCCGCGCACGCTCGCCCGGATTCCCGCGAACGCGCGGCAGGTCCTCGTGGTGAAGGGCGCGGGCCCGGACGCCAACCGGGGGACGGCCCGCCTGTACGCCCGCACGGAGGCCGGGGACTGGCTCCCCGGCCGCGCGCGCCCAGCCCGGAACGCGCTGCGCGGCTGGACGGACGACCACCGGGCGGGCGACCTGCGCTCCCCCGCCGGGGTCTACCGCATCGGCGACGCGGGCGGTCTCCTCCCGAACCCCGGCACGCACCTGCCCTACGACAGGTCGGACGAGTTCGCCGAGGACGGCACCGGCTTCACGGGCGAGTCCCTGGCGGGCGCTTTCGGTCACGTCCTGGCGATCGACTACAACCGGGTGGCGGGCGTCTCCCCCCTGGACCGCGCCCGCCCGCTGGGCGAGGAGCGGGGCGGCGGCATCTGGGTCCACATCGACCACGGGGGCCCGACCCACGGCTGTGTGAGCCTGGCCCGGACGGACCTGGTGGCCCTGCTGCGGGAACTGCGCCCGGAGTGGCATCCGGTGATCGCGATGGGGGACGGGGAGCGGCTGGCGCGGTGAGGGAGCGGTGGTCGTGACAGGCGCGTCAGCAGGCGGCGCGCCGGGGCGCGGAAGCGGGCGGCGGGGGGGAGGTACGGGCCCGCGCCCCCGCTGAGCGGCGGGAGGCGGGCCCGTACCGTCTTTCCGCGCGCCTCGCTCAGGCCCGCGGCAGCGTGAAGCTTCCCTCCCCCGCCGCCAGCGTCGTCGTGTACTGCCGCAGGTACGAGTCGAGGAACGGCGACCGGTCGCCCGCCGTGGCCACGTCGTCGGCGGGGTCGTCGAGGGCGAGCGCCAGCCGTGCGTCGTCCACGCCGATCGTCTCGCCGCTCGGCGTGTCCTGCCACGAGCCGCTCTGGATCGACCCGACCTCGACCCCGAGCACGTGCCCGGCCTTGAGCGTCCAGTCCGTCGCCTTCAGGTCCACGGAGACGCGCCCGCTCTTCACGAGGGACACCTGCTCGTCGAACATGACGGCCTTGCCGTCCGTGCCGACGTCGTAGAGCTTCAGCATGACGTTGCCGGAACCCTTGGCCTTGAAGGAGATGTTCGGCGTCCCGGTGATCCGGGTGTCACGGGCGAGCGGCTTCGACCAGGTGAAGTAGCTGGATGTGACGGCCCCGGCCTCCTGGATCGCGGCGAGACCCTTCGCGAGGCCCCGGGGTGCGACGGGGTCGAGCGCGGGAGCGTGCTCCATGTCGAAGTCCCGTGCCGCGCCGTTCCCCTGGGGGCTCAACGCCAAGGCGTCGCGCGCCGATGCGCCGCCGTCGTCCACGTAGGACCCGTTTCCGAGCCGCACGGTGGTGGTACGGGACGTGGTGGGCCAGGCGCGCTCGGCGCGCCAGGCGCCGGTCGAGTCCTCGATCGAGAAGGCGGGGTAACTCGCCTGCGGGCGCTTCCCCTTGAGGTACTGGTCGTAGAAGGAGAGGGTCTCCGCGTACCAGCCCTCGCGGCCCATCGCGAGGCGCCCGTCGCTCACGCGGTCGCCGCCGCGTACGTGGTCCCACTGCCCGAGCCAGCCGCGCTCGGGGCCGTGGTGGTTGTCCAAGTACTCCTGCATCTCCTCGGGTTTGGTGTTGTTCTCGACGAAACCCTGGGTGACGAAGAGGGGCGTGTCGCTGCCCTTCGCCTTGGCGGCGAGGTCACGGGCCTTCCAGTGCGCGGACTTCTGGTCGGCGATCTTGTAGCCGTCGGCGTTCTGCGTGAGGCACTCGGGGTGCTGGCGCTCGTACGTGGCGTTGGCGAGGTAGTGCGGGTCGTCGTCGGCCAACTGGGGCAGTGTGGCGATGGAGTTGTACGCGTTCGCGGTGCCGGTCACGTTGGGGCGCGGGACGCCGTTGGAGTAGATGTACTGGTACAGGTCCCACACGGGTTCCTGCGCGACGACGGCCTTCAGCGGCTTCTGGTCGAGGTCGTTGCCGATGAGCCCGGTGACGGCGTCGTAGGACTTCCCGTACATGCCGACCTTGCCGGTGGACCAGGACTGCTTGCCCGCCCAGTCGACGGCGGCCTTGACGTCGGCCTGCTCGCCCGGACCGCCCCAGTCGAGGCAGCCGGTGGAGCCGCCGAAGCCGCGCAGGTCGACCATGACGAAGGCGTACCCCTGCGTGAAGAGGTCGCTGCCCTCGATGAAGTCGTTGAAGCGGGCGGAGGGCCCGGTGTGCGTGAAGCCCTCGTCGTCGGTCTGCCCGGAGTGCCCGAAGTAGGGCCCGACGGAGAGGATGACGGGGACCTTCTGCCCCTTTTTCAGCCCTTCGGGGAGAAGGACGTCGGCGTGGAGCTGGGTGCCGGAGCGGTCGGAGGAGGGGAAGTACTCCTGCGTCCAGGCGGAACCGGCGGGCACGCGGTCGTTCTCGGCGTGGGTGACGCCGCCGCGCGGGCTCTCGTGGTGCGCGGGCGAGGCGACGGCGGGTCCGGCGAGGGCGAGTCCTGCGACGACGGCGGAGGCGGCGGCCAGGGCGATGGCGGGACGTCTGATCACGTGCAGCTCCCTGTGTGGCGTGAGGCGCGGGGGGTGGCGCAAGTGCCGCGACGGCCGCGCGTCGAACACGCGACCGACGACGAGGCAGCCTACGAGCGGTGCGGCCGCGCCTCAAGAGGGCCTTGTGACAAGCGAGTTAAGGATGCGGGCCCCGGAACCGGGGGATGTATCCCGCTATGACCTTGCTGGTGGCGACAGTCATCGTCCACGACCGCACGAGCGACGCGCTCCTCCTGATCCGACGAGCCGGGAGCAACGCCTTCGGCGCCGGACTCTGGGACCTCCCCGGCGGCAAACGCGAGCCGGGCGAACCGGTCACGGAGACGGCGGTCAGGGAGGTGGCGGAGGAGACAGGCGTCCAACTCCGCCCGGCTTCCCTGGAGGTGGTCCACGTCATCCACGGCCGCAAGGGCACGACGGCCCCGGACGGCTGGCTGACCGTGGTCTTCACGACGCACGAGTGGACGGGCACCCCGCACAACCGCGAGCCGGAGAAACACACGAGGGTCGAGTGGGTCCCCGCCTCGCGCATCCCCACCACCTTCGTCCCCGGCTCCCGCGCCGCCCTCGACGCCTACTTGACCGAGGGCCCCCGCCTGACCCTGCGGGGCTGGGCGGGGTAGCGGGGGAGGGTCAGCCCACCTCGTCCAGGCTCACGCACGTGTGTCCCGTCCCGTGCGCCGTCCGCACCGCGTTCCGCAGCGCGACCAGGTAGCCCGTCGCCTCCTCGCGCGGGCCGTGGTAGGTGAACTCCGTGGCCGGGTGGCGGCGGCAGGGCACGTCGCACACGCTCAGGGTAGCGGGGCGTACGGGGGCCTCCGGCGAAGGCGGGACCGTGCGATCGGTGCGCGGGCCCGCCCGCCAGGTGCCCGCCGCTGTCCGCGCCCGCGCGGCTCCGGCCCGTACCCGTTCCGCGTCCCGCAGCCCGTAGCCCATAGCCCGCGTCCCGCAGCCTGGCGCGGACGAGCGCCGTGACGCCCACCAGCACCGGTACGCCACCGAGCGCCCCCGCCGTCCTGAGCCACGCCGGGCCCCGGGGCCTCCCTCGCCTCAGCCGACCTTGTTCTCGGCGACCGCCGTGCCCGAGACGTGGATCGAGCCGCCGTAGAAGATGCCCGTGAAGACGGGCCGGTACGTGAGCTGGATGCGCACCTCCACGTGCTCCGCGTCCGCCTCCACGCACCCCGAGGCCGCCGCGTCCGCCCCCGACATCCCGCTCTCCGCCGCGAACGCGGCCACCCTGGCAGGGCAGTTGCCCGCGTTGATCGGCGCCTCGCCCTCGTTGCCGTACAGCGCCTCACGGTCGATGTCCTGCGCCGCGTACCGCGCGGCCTGTTCGGCGAGGTCGGCGGCGCGCTCGCGCTGCGAGATCGACAGTCCGCCGTCCACGACGAACGCGGCGAGGGAGAGGAAGACGAGGGCGAAGAGGATCACGGCGCCCGCGCCCGAACCCCGGTCCGAACGCAGCTCCCTTACACGAGACTTGAGATTATGGAGCCGCACCGTCACCCCGCCTTCCGCTTGTACGGGTCCAGCGGCGACGTCGCCTTCCCCGTCAGCGTCTTCGGCACGTTCAGCCCCAGCATCGCCAGCCCCCGCACCTGGCAACTGACCTCCACCGAGAAGAAGTCGGCGTCCTCGAAGCCGGCGCTCGTCTTGCGCACCTCGACGGGCCCCGCGCATACGTCGCTCAGGTCCGCCTCCGCCGCGCGCCGCGCCTCCGACATCGCCGTCCCCGCCTCCCACTGGAGCGAGCCGGACCTCGCCGCGTCGCGCGCCGCGCTGTCCACCGCCCCGCGCCCGTCGACGAGTTGACCCATCGCGACGAGTACGAGGAGGAAGAGGATCATCACGGGAGCGAGAATCACGACCTCGACGGTGGAGATGCCCCGGTCGTCGCCGAGGCGAGTCGCCCGCCACCCGCACCTGGCCCCGCCCCTCACTCCTCCCCCTCCCGGACGAACCGCTCCACGGGCCCCACCGACTGCGCGTGCACGGTGAGGCCGAGCCCGGGGAAGACGGACGGCACGCGCGCGGTGATCTCCACGCCGACCGTGTGCGCGCGCGGCTCGACGAGCTTCACGTCGGGGCCGAGGACGAGCGTGGGCCCGAGCTGGTCGATGTACGAGTCCGTGACCTCGCGGGCCGCGCCGCGCCACTCCCCCGGGTGCTCGTCGGCGGTCGCCCGCGCCTTGCGCGCCCCGGCCTGCGCCGCCGCCTGGGCGACGTGGTCGGCGAAGAAGTACAGCGCGAACTGCACCGTCGCGAAGATCATGAAGAAGAGGATCGGGGTCAGGACGACGAACTCGATGGCGGTCATGCCGGAATCGCCGCCGCGCCGGGCCACGCCGCGACCGGAGGCGTCCCCGCGACACCTCCGCAGCACTTCGCGCCCCCGCCCCACGTCCGCCCCCTCCCCCGTACGTCCCAACCGCCTTTCGTTCAGCAGGTCTTGTCGGCGCTCGCCCCTTCGATGCACTTCCCGACCTTGTCCGCGCCGCCCTTGAGCGCCGCGTTGAGGATCGCCGCGACGACACCGACGATCGCGACGACGACGGCGGAGATGATGACCCACTCCACCGCCGAGGCGCCCCGGTCGAGTTCACCGGAGGTGGCGCGGCGGTAGCGGGTCTGGAGGAAGGCCGCCAGGAAGGCGACGGCGGGGTGCGCGGAGCCGACGAGGCGCCGCGTGTAGAAGTTCTCGGTGGGTGCGTCGTGTTCGTTCATGGTGTCCGGGTCCTCTCCGGTCGGTACTGAGGTCGGTCGCTCCGGTGGACTCGCGCGCGTACGCGTGCGGGGCGCGCCCCGCGCCGTACGTGCGCGGCGGCGCTCACATCTGGAACACCCGCATCGCGGCGGGAAAGATCAGGAAGACCAGGAAGCCCGCGCAGAGCAGGAGTTGGGCGATGAGCATGGACTGCGACTTCTCGCCCGCGCTGCCCTCGATCTCGGCCATCTCGCGGTGCCGCATCGTCTCGGCGCGCGAGCTGAGGGAATCGCGCACCTTCGCGCCGTCGTCGGCGACGAGCGCCAACGACGAGGAGAGTTCTTTCAGTTCCTCGATGCCCAGTTCCTCGCCGAGCCGGCCGAGCGCGTACCACTGCGTGTGCCCGGTGATGCGCGCGTCCTGGAGCGCGTCGCGGATGCGGCGCGAGGCCCAGCCGTCGCTGACCTCGGCGGCGGCGAGCAGCGCTTCGGGCAGGCCGCGCCCGCCCGCGAGGCTCATCGCGACGAGGTCGAGGTAGGCGCCGATGACGCGCCGCAGGTCACGGCGCTTGTCCTGCGCGTCGCGGCGGATTTCCAGGTCCGGCAGGAAGAAGAAGAGGATGCCGCACAGGAGCGCGAGCCACACGGGAATCAGCGGGCTGCGCCCGATGCCGAGCACGGCGACGATCGCGAAGACGACGGGCCCGAAGACGAGCCCGGCGACGCCGAGCAGCACCTTCGTCGCCAGGAACCTCTCCCAGCTGCGATCGAGCACAGCCAAGTCGGCTCGCAAGGACCGGAGTTCCCAGCCCTGCTGCCGGTAGAAGGCGGCGAGGCGCAACCCGAGCGATGCGCGCGCGGAGGCGAACCTGCCGTCGTCCTCCTCGTGCTTGCCGCCCCGGTGCACGGGCGGCTCGTACGCGCCCCTGGCCCGCAGCGCGTCGACGCGCGCCACGGTCTGGAGCGGGCTGCGGGCCCCGGGCAGCAGGGCCCGTACGAGCACGTAGAGGCCGAGTCCGACGACGGCGCCCGCGACGACGGGCCCGATCCACTGGCTGTTCACCGGCGTACCGTCCCCTCGTGCTCGCCACCGCGACGCGGCGCCGTCCTGCCCCCGGGGGCACGTGGTGCGCTCAAGTCGGGCCGCGCGGGCTGTGGTTGCGTGTCCCGTACGAGGAAGCGTTCGGGGGTCTCGATGGTGGAGAGCTTGCGCAGCCACCAGAAGCCGAGCGCGAAGAGCCCGCAGACCCCGGCGAGCACGACCTGACCGACGGGCGAGTTGTACGGCGAGACGAAGTCCTTGTTGAAGATGGCCAGTCCGAGGACGAAGAGCACGGACACGGCCACGACGATCTGCACACTGCGGCGGGTCGCCGCGCGCTGCGCCATGACGCGCTGGCGCATGTCGACCTCCTCGCGCGCGGATTTCGCGAGCGCGCCGAGCACTTGGCGCAGGCCCGGTCCGCGCAGGCGGGCGTTGAGGATGAGCGCGGCGACGATGATGTCGGCCGAGGCGTCGTCGATCTCGTCGGCGAGGGACTGGAGCGCGTCGGGCAGCGGAGTGCGGGCGCGGAGCCGGTCGACGAGCGCTTCGAGGTGGGGGCGCAGCGCGGGCGCGGCGGCGCGCGCCGAGGCGGGGATGGCCTGTTCGAGTCCCACGGCGCCCGCGATGGTGTCGCGCAGGGACTCCGTCCAGGTGGCGAGTGCTTCGACGCGGCGCATCTGCGTGCGCTCCTCGCGGGCGCCGCCGAAGAGGCGGTCCCAGGTGAGGACGAGGACGCCGGCGCCGATACCGGCGATGACCCAGCCGGTCGCGACGAGCACCAGCACGCCGACGAGCACGGCGGCCGAGGCGCGGCGGCTGAGGAGGCGCGCGAGTTCGGCGCCGCGCTTCCGGCCTCCGTCCGCCCCGGCGGGCTTCGCGGGCAGCCCGTACAGCGCGACGACGAGCAGCGCGCAGCCGCCGCCCGCGAGCAGCCCGGCGCCGAGGGCACCGAGGACGCTCGGCGAGAGCAGGCCGCCGAAATCGCCGAACGCGTCGAGTCCGGCAGCGAGTTGGTGTCCGGCGGCGGGCGTGTCGTGGTACGCCTCCGCGAAGTCGTGGTTCATCCCCAAGCCCCCCGATATCCCTGCGCGACAAGGTCGTCGAGGCAGGAGACGGGCGCGTGCGGAACGACGCGGCCGTCCGGGGCCTCGGTGAAGATCTCGCTGGACAGGACGCGACCGTCGACACCGTTGACCTCGCGGATGGAGGTGACGAGGCGCTGGAGGCCGCCGCCGAGGTGGTAGGTGTTGCGGCGCTCGATGAAGACGACGAAGTTGATGGCGCCCGCGACGAGCATCTGGCTCGCTTCGACGGGCAGGTGCTCGGCGGCCTGGAGCGCGTACGTGGACACGCGGTTGAAGACCTCGGCGGAGCTGTTGGCGTGGATCGTGGAGAGCGAGCCGTCGTTGCCCTGCGACATCGCGTTGAGCATCGTGACGATCTCGTCGCCGAGCACCTCGCCGACGATGACGCGCGAGGGGTTCATGCGCAGCGAGCGGCGGACGAGTTCCGCCATCGTGATGGCGCCCTGCCCCTCGGAGTTGGGCAGCCGTTCCTCGAACGCGACGACGTTTGGGTGGAGTTCGGGGAAGGCGTCGAGGCCGAGTTCGAGCGCGCGCTCGACGGTGATGAGGCGCTCGGGCGGGGGTATCTCGTTGGCGAGGGCGCGCAGCAGCGTCGTCTTGCCCGCGTTGGTGGCCCCGGCGATCATGATGTTCTTGCGGGCGCGCACGGCGCAGGCGAGGAAGTGACCGATCTCCGGGGTGAGGGTGCCGTTGCCGACGAGGTCGGACATGAAGACCTTGCCCATGCGGGCGCGGCGGATGGAGAGCGCGGGGCGGCGCGTGACGTCCATGACGGCGGAGAGCCGGGAGCCGTCCGGGAGGCGCAGGTCGAGCTGCGGGTTCGCGGAGTCGAAGGGGCGCGAGGAGAGGCCGGAGTAGGCGCCGAGCACCTGGATCAGCTCGATCAGTTCCTCGTCGTTCTCGGCGACGGGCTCGCCGAGGACCTCGTGGCCGTCCGCGTAGCCGATGAAGACCTGGTCGTGCCCGTTGATGTCGATGTTCTCGACCTCGGGGTCGTCCAGGAGCGGCTGGAGCCGCCCGACGCCGAAGAGCGCCGCGTGCACGGCGGAGGCGTACCCCTCCTCGGTCTCCGCGTCGAAGGGGGCGCGGCCCGCGTTGATCTCCCCGCGGGCGTAGTCCTCCAGTATCTGCGCGATGACGGCGCGCGCGTACTGCCGCTCGTCCTCGCCGGACATCGCGGCGACGCCGTCGGCCTGGTCCTGGCGCCGCTGCTCGGCGATCCGGTCCCCGGCCTCCTGCCGGAACCGCTTGACGAGCTGATGATCGACCCCGCTCACCGGGGGGCTCCGGGGGCGGAACCGGGGCCGGGGGCGGAGCGGGTGCCGCCGGGGGCGGGGGCGGGTTGCGCGCCGGTGGGGTGCGGTTGTCCGGTGGTGTGCGGTTGTCCGGTGGTCTGGGGCGGTACGGGTGCGGGGGTGCCCTGCGTGAAGGGGGCGGTGCCGGGGGCGGGGGTGCCCTGCGTGAAGGGGGCGGTGCCGGGGGCGGGGGTGCCCTGGCTCTGGGCACCCTGGGCGCCCGGGATGACGGGCCCGCCCGGGGCCGGGCTGGGGCCGGGCGCGGTGGCCCACAGCGTCCCGTACCGCTGCTGGATGTCCGCGGAGACCTTCCGCGCGGACCGTACGAGGAGGGACTTGTCGAGGCGGCCCCGGCGGCGCCCGGCGAGCTGTTCGGCGCCGGACGCGTCCTCGGCGAGGGTGCCGACGACGCGCGCGCCCGACTGCGTGGCGTGCAGCATCTCGTCGAGCTGGTGGACGAGCTTGCCCGCGCCACCGCTCTCCGCCACGAGGACGACGCCGATGAGCGGAGTCCCGAGCTGGGCGGCGCCGCGCCGTTCGCCGTGCAGGCGGCGGGCGAGGTGGCTCGCGCGGTCGCGGACGCGGGCGAGGGACTCGGGCGTGGTGCGGGCGAGGAGAAGGACGAGGGCCGCGTGCGGGAGGAGGTCGAGCACGGGGCTGTCGCCGCTGATGCGCCCGCAGTCGGCGATGACGTCGGCGGGGGCGTGCGGCGAGTCCTGGAGCTGGGCGAACGCGCGGCCGAGGAGCGGCCACGTACCGCTGAGCCCGGCGGCCTGCTCGGCACCACCGAGCCCGACGAGCACGTCGAGCCCGCCCGCGAGGGCTTGCGCGTGGTCCCAGAGCTGATCGGGGGCGAGGCCCCGTCGGGCGGTCGCGGCGATCGACAACAGGCCCAGATTCGGATCGAGTTGCCCGCCGTGGGCGGCCGCGCTGCGGTAGACGAGATCGCCCCCGGCGGGGTCGGTCTCGGCGAGCAGCACGCGGCGGGGCCAGATCGCGGCGAGCGCGACGGCCGCCGTGGTGACCCCGGGCGAGCCCTTGTCCGCCGCGAGTGCGATGAGCGCCATGTCTCGTACCTCCTGGAGAACCGGCTCAGTCGCGCGAGCGGCCGGGCACGAGAACGACGGCGACCTCGCCCACGGAGGACGCCTGCGCGAGGGCCTGGGCCTCGCTCGCCGGGACCGAGACCGTGACGGTGCGGTCACCGGTGGCCAGCGCTTCGCCCCCCTTGGAGCTGCCGTCCGCGGCCTTCACGTCCGCCAGGGCGCTGAGAAGGGTGCGGTTGCCCGCCGAGGAGCCGGACTCCCCGGCGGCGGGGGCGCCCGCGTCCTTGCCGACGTGGTAGATCGCGACGGTGTCGCCGGGCTTGAGCCCGCCCGGGTACTGGCCCTCCTTGAGGGCGAGCCCGACGAGCGCCTTGCCCTCGTCCACCGTCGACTTGTTCTTGGCGATCAGCATCTCGCCGACGACGAGCGAGCCCTCCGGCAGCGCGGACCTCAGCTTGTACTTGCTCTTCGCCAGGTCGATCTGGTCCCAGGGCAGGTAGTGGACGGACTCGTCCTTCGCGACGAGGATGTCCGTGCTGTTGTCGCGGGAGAGCGTGCCGCCCGCCGGGATGTCCTTCGTCGTCCGCACGACGGAGACGCGGTCCCCCGCGTTCATGACGAGGAGCGTCGCGGCGAGGGCGCCCGCGAGGATCAGGAGCACGGCGAGCGCGGCGAGCGCGGGTTTGCGCTCACGGGGCGGGCTGGGCAGCCGTTCGCCGACGGCGGACTGCTGGGCGGGCGCGGGCGCACGGCCCGACACCCTCTCCTGGACCTTCACGCGCGTGCTCCCCGTATCCCCGCCGGCACCCGCGCAACTGCGCGGACACCGGTACGTTCCGTGACTCGCGGCCTCAACTCCGGCGCGCGCACGTCGCGTTGCCGCGTGCGATTCCCCCGCCGGTCCATCTCTTCACGGGCCATGTCAAGCCCCCGCACCGTACCAGCGGCACGGAGGCCGCTCAAGGCTCCTCGGGCCTCAGAGACTTGACCGAAACCGTCCCGAACACGCCCCTAACCCCCCTTGTCACAACGTCCGTTCACCCGATCTCCACTCCCCACCATCCGGAATCGTTCCATCCGCTTCCCTCCCCTCGAAGGAGTGAGCACCCGCTCCGCGCGTCCCCTTTCACCCCCACGGGGCCCTGCCCCGCCTCCCCCTACGCTCCCCACCAGCGACGAAAGGACCCCCATGGCCAAGGACGCCGAACTCACCTATGCCGAAATGCGCCGCGCCGCGGGCCGCCTCACGGAGGCGAGGACCACGATCGACGAGGACCTCGAAGCCCTGGAGCGCTACATCGAGCAACTGGTCCGCGACGGCTACACGACCCGGCGCAGCAGCGTGGCCTTCGAGGAGTCCTTCAAGGAGTTCAAGCGCGGCATCAAGAACACGATCCAGGGCCTCGACGGCATGAGCTCCTTCCTCCACCAGGCCGCCCAGTCCTACGAGGACCTGGACGCCGAGCTGGCGCGGGGGGTGGGGAGGTGAGGTGAGGGGGGCGGGGGTGGTGCGGGAGCCGGGCTGGGGGTCCGGGTTCGGGGGTCGCGGGTCGGGGTGACGGACTCGCCGCGGGCGCCCGTACCCCCGCGTCAACCTCACCCCCTCCCCTAACGAGTGATCGCAGCCCGCCCGGTCCCGTCCGCTCCCCCCACCTCACCTCCCCCTAGCCGAAAGAGAACCCGTGCCGGTCGCCCTCACCGTCGTGGACCCGCAGCTCGGTCGTACGGCCGACATCGTCCTCGTGGCGGACGACGGGACCGCTGTCGCCGAGGTCGTCGCCGCGCTGGCACGGCACACCGGCTCGCCGCCGGGCACCGCCGCCTTCGTCGACGGGCAGCCGCTCCGGCTGCCGCTGCGGGACGGCTGCGTGGTGAGCCTCGGCAGCCCCGGCGGGTGCGTGGGCGGTGAGCCGACGGGGCTCGTGGAGGTACGGGTCGCGGGCGGCCCCGACGCGGGCGGCGTGCACCGCCTGGGGGCCGGCCGCTACGTACTCGGCTCCGGCCCGTACGCCAGGCCCCGCGTCGCCGATCCCGAACTCCCGCCCGACGCGCTCACCTTGCGCATCGCACCGGACGGCACCTGCGCCTACGAGGCGAGCGCCGGGGACATCCGTATCGACGGTGCCCCCGCCCCGCGCACCGGCCCCTGGCCGCCCGGCTCCCAGCTCGCCCTCGCCGAAACCCTCCTCGCCTACGACCGCTACCTCCCGCCCGACGCCACCCTCACCCCCACCGAGAACGGCTCGGCACTCGCCTTCAACCGCCCGCCCCGCCTGCATCCACCGGCCCCGGCACACCGCTTCCGCCTCCCCTCACCCGTCCCGCCGCACGAGCCCCGCCCGCTGCCCTGGCTCATGGCGGCGGCCCCGGTGCTCTGCGCCCTCGTCTCCGTCGCGCTCTTCGGCCGCTGGTACTACCTCGCCCTCGCCGCACTCAGCCCCCTGCTCCTCCTCGCGACGCACTACCTGGACAAACGCCACGGCCGTACCTCGCACGCCGCACGCCTCAAGAAATACGCGGCCCACAAGGCCCGCATCGAGGCCGCCGCACAGGACGCCCTCTCCGCCGAGCGGCGCGCCCGTATCCGTACCTTCCCCGACCCCGCCACCGTCCTCGGCCTCGCGACCGGACCCCGCGCCCGCCTGTGGGAGCGCCGCCGCACCGACCCCGACCACCTCCTCCTGCGCTTCGGCACCGGTGCCCTGCCCTCCACCGTCGTCCTCGACGATCCCGCCGCCGACGAGCACGAGCGCGCCACTCCCCACCTCCTCACCGACGTCCCCGTCACCCTCCCCCTCGCCGCACTCGGCGTCCTCGGCATCGCGGGACCGGACGCCCGGGCCCTCGCCCGCTGGTCCGTCGCCCAGCTCGCCACGCTCCACAGCCCCCTCGACGTCCGCGTCCTCGTCCTGACGGAACCGGCGGGACGCCCCGACTGGGACTGCCTCCGCCACCTCCCCCACGCCCGCCCCCTCGCACCGGCGGGCCCCCACACCCTGATCGGCACCGACCCCGAGACCGTCGCCGCGCGCGTCAAGGAACTCACCCGGCTGCTCGACGCCAGGACCAAGGCGGCCAAGGAACAGGGCAGTTCGGCCCAGCGCCCCGACCCCGACCTCGTCGTCGTCTGGGACGGCGCACGGCGACTGCGGGAGTACGCGGGCGCCGTCCGCCTCCTCCGCGAAGGCCCGCCCGCCGGCATCCACTCGGTGTGCCTCGACGCCGAGGAGACCGGCCTCCCCGCCGAGTGCCAAGGGCTCGCCACCCCCGACCCCCGCCACCCGCACCGCCTGCGCGTGCGCCGCACCGGCTCCGACCCCGTCGACTCCGTACGGCCCGATCTCGTCCGTACCGCCTGGAGCGAACGCCTCTCCCGCGCCCTCGCCCCGCTCCGCGACCCGGGCCCCGGCACCCCCGACGCCGCCCTCCCCACCACCTCACGGCTCCTCCCTCTCCTCGCCCTCGACCCGCCCACCTCCTCAGCCGTGCAGGCGCGTTGGCTCACCCGCGCCCCCTCCACCACCGCTGTCATCGGCGAGTCGTACGAGGGCCCCTTCGCCGTCGACCTGTGCCGCGACGGACCGCACGGACTCGTCGCCGGCACGACCGGCTCGGGCAAGTCCGAACTGCTCCAGACCCTCGTGGCCTCGCTGGCCGCCACCAACACCCCCGAGCACCTGACCTTCGTCCTCGTCGACTACAAAGGAGGCGCCGCCTTCCGCGACTGCGACCACCTCCCCCACACCGTCGGCACCGTCACCGACCTCGACAGCCACCTCACGGAACGCGCCCTCGTCTCCCTGCGCGCCGAACTCCACCGCAGGGAACGCATCCTGGCCGAGGCGGGCGCGAAGGACATCGAGGAGTACGCGGCCGAGGTGCCGAGCCCCACCACCGGCGCTTCAGCCAGACGTGGCGTGGGCGGTACCTGCGACATGCCTGGCGGACCACCGGACGTGGCTGACGCGCCCCACGCCGGCGGTGTGGCTGGCGTGCCGGGCATGGCTGACACCTTCGCCGTGCCGGGCGTGGCTGACGCGCCCCGCTTGCCCGTCGCGGCAGACCCGCCCCGTGCGATCGGACCCGGCGTCCTCGCCGCCAAGCGTCGGCCGCCTCTCCCCCGCCTCCTCCTCGTCATCGACGAGTTCGCCTCGCTCGCCCGTGAACTCCCCGACTTCGTTTCGGGACTCGTCGATCTCGCCCAGCGTGGCCGCAGCCTCGGTATCCACCTCCTGCTCGCGACGCAGCGTCCCGCCGGGGTCGTCTCGCCCGAGATCCGTGCCAACACCACCCTACGGATCGCGCTCCGCGTCACCGACCCCGGCGAGTCCAGCGACGTCATCGACTCGCCCGAGGCCGCACACCTCTCGAAGACGACACCGGGTCGCGCCCTGGCCCGCCTGGGCCACGCCTCGCTCATCCCCTTCCAGACCGCCCGCGTCGCAGGCGGCGTTCCCCGCGCGACGACCGCACCCCGCACCCTGTGGACCCACCCCCTGACCTGGGAAAATCTCGGCCACCCCACTCCCGTACCACCCCCTTCCAAGTCCCTGGACGACGAGGGTCCGACCGACCTCGAAGCGCTCGTCACCGCCGTCCGCGCCGCCACCGCGGCCCTGGCCATCCCGCCACCGCACGCCCCTTGGCTGCCCCCGCTCCCGAAGCACGTCCCCCTCGGCAGCCTCACTTCGGCGGACGCCCCACCCGGCTCGGCGCCGTACGGCATCGAGGACCACCCGGCCACCCAGTCCCGCCGCCACCTCTCCCTCGTGCTCGACACCTTCACCCACCTCCTCATCGCGGGCTCCCCCCGCTCCGGTCGTTCCCAGGCCCTCCGCACCCTCGCCGGGTCCGTCGCCCGCGCCCACTCCTGCGCCGATGTCCACCTGTACGGCATCGACTGCGGCGACGGGGCTCTCGCCGCCCTCACCTCACTCCCCCACTGCGGAGCGGTCGTCGCCCGCCACGAGACCGACCGCGCGACCCGCCTCCTCACCCGCCTGACTGAAGAACTCACCAGCCGTCAGGCCCTGTTCACCCGTCTCGGTCACGCCGGTATCGCCGAGCAACGCGCCACCGCGCCACCCACCGAACGCCTTCCCCACCTCCTCGTCCTCCTCGATCGCTGGGAAGGCTGGCTCCCCACCCTCGGCGCACACGACCACGGCGAACTCACCGAGCAGATCCAGGCGTTGCTGCGCGAAGGCGCGAGCGCGGGTCTGCATCTCGTCCTCACGGGTGACCGCCAGCTCCTCCTCGGCCGCCTCGCCTCACTCACCGAGGAGAAGTACGCGTTGCGCCTCGCCGACCGCGCCGACTACAGCCTCGTCGGCATCCCGCCCCGCTCCCTGCCCACCCACATCCCGCCCGGCAGGGCCTTCCGCGCCGAGTCCGGTACGGCGACGCAGTTCGCCCTCCTCGACGCGCCTCCCGAAGGCCGCGCGCAGACCGCCGCGCTGACCGCGATCGGCGCGGCGACCACCGCGCGCGACAAAGCCGTTCCCGCCGCGCGCCGCCCCTTCCGCCTCGATGCCCTGCCGCCGCGTATCGCCTTCGCCGAGGCGTGGAAACTGCGAACCCCGGACCGGGGACCGCTGTGGGCCCTCGCCGGGGTCGGCGGCGACACCCTCACCGCGCTCGGCCCCGATCTCAGCACCGCACCACCCGCCTTCGTCGTGGCCGGCCCCACCCGTTCGGGACGCAGCACGGCCCTGTGTTCTCTCGCCCGTTCCCTTCACGCCAACGGCACCCGCCTCGTCCTCGTCACACCCCGCCCCTCTCCCCTCCGCGACCTGGCTTCACAGGCCGACGTGCTCTTCACCGGCCCCGGCCTGAAGGCCGCCGACCTCGATGCGGCCCTCGCCGGCGCCGAGGGCCCTGCGGTCGTCCTCGTGGACGACGCCGAGGACTTGGCCGACTGCGACGCTTCGCCCGTCCTCGCACGCCTCCTCCGCGAGGGCGGCACCCGCGCCCGTGCCCTCCTCCTGGCCGGTGAGGAGGACGAGCTGTGCGACCGCTACTCCGGCTGGCTCGCCGAAGCCCGCACGGCCCACCGCGGCCTCCTCCTCTCCCCGCGCTCCGCCTCGGCGGGAGACCTGGCCGGCCTCCGCCTCACCCGCGCCGACACCGGAGGCCCCGTGCTCCCGGGCCGGGGCCTGCTCCATCTGGGCGGCGGCGAGCCCGTCCGCGTCACGGTGCCGCACTGAGCACACGGCACAGCGGACACCGCACGGAAAGACCGCCGACGGCCTGATACCGACTTGCCCGGAACCGTAGCGGAAGCTGCGAGATGGTGCGTTGGACGAAAAAATCGTCTCACTCGGTCGAGTGAGACGATTTTTTAGTTTCCCGAAGTTATCCACAGATGTGGCGGATTGGGCTTGGGGCGGCTCGCAACCGCGAAAGAATGTTTACAGGGGAGCCCCCCGGGTGGGTGGGGGTATGCCCGCGCCCCACCGCGCCACCTCCCCGCGCCACGCCCCCACCCCGCCGGACAAACGCCCCATCCCACGCCCCCGCCCCACCAGCCCAAGGCTCACCAGCCCAGCCCCCGGCCACCCCACCCCCGACCGCAGTCCGCCACCCCACCCGCCGCTCCACCCGCACCGGCCCGTCTTGCGCCCAGAACGCAAGACCCACCTGCCCCCTTGGACGCCCGGCCCATCGCACCCATACGCGGCCACGGCTTCACTGAGCGGACGCACCGAGCCGGACGACGCGGCACACCACGGCACGGCTCGGGACCCCACCCCACGCGGCCCCACCCCACGCCACGCCAGCCACCCCCACCTCCGCACCCCACGGCGCCCCGCCCCCAGCCGCACGCCTTTCCACCACACGCCCCACCCTCACACCTCCCACCCCCTCCCCACGCCGCACCAGCCACGAGCCGCCAGCCGCCATCCGCCATCCGCCAGCCCCAAGGAGTCATCCATGCCGCTCCCCCCGCGGACCGGGCACGCCCCCTTCACCGTCGTCAACGCCCGCGTCTTCGACGGCATACGCGTCGTCGACGGCCTCTCGGTACGCATCGCGGACGGGCGCATCACGGACGTCGCACCGGCCGACGGCCTCGTCGTCGCAGCAGGCGACGAGACCGTCGACGGGACCGACGCGACCCTGCTGCCGGGGTTCATCGACTCCCACACGCACCCCGCGGGCGACGCGCTCGCGCTCGCGCTCCGCTTCGGCGTCACGACCGAACTCGACATGTTCACCGTTCCCGAGCGCCTCGGCGACCAGCGCGAACAAGCCGCCGTCCGCGACGACATGGCCGATCTGCGCTCCGCCTCGACGGGCGCCACCGTGCTCGGCGGGCACCCCTCGCAGTTGATCGGTCTCTCGTTCCGCGAACAGTTCCCCGTGGTCGAGGGCCCCGAGGACGCCGCGCGGTTCGTCGGGGAACGCGTCGCCGAGGGCGCCGACTTCATCAAGCTGCTCATCGACGACGGCACGGCCACCGGCCACCCCTCGCCCAGCCTGACCGAGGAGACGGCGCGCGTCATCGCGCGTACCGCGCACGAGTACGGGCTCCTCGCCGTCGCCCATGCGACGAGCGAGCAGAACGCCCTCGCCGCGGTGCGCGCGGGCGTGGACGGGCTCGTCCACGTGTACATGGACCGGCCGCCGCGTACGGAATCGATCGCGCGCATCAGGGACGCCGGTGTCTTCGTCGTGCCGACGCTCGTCACCATGGGTTCCATGGCCGGTGACCTGACGGGGCGCGCGGTGGCGGAGGACCCGCGTGCCCACGGACTCGTCCCGGACGCGTGGCACGCGAATCTCTGCCAGTGCTGGGATTTCGGTGAGCACCCCAGCTCCCTGCGCTACGCGCGGGAGGTGACAGCGGCCCTCCACCGCGCGGGCGTCCCGCTGCTCGCCGGTACGGACGCGGCCGACGTCGGCGTCCTCGGCACCGCGCACGGCGTGAGCCTCCACCACGAGCTGCGGCTGCTCGTGGAGTGCGGGCTCAGCCCCGCCGAGGCGCTCGCCGCGGCGACCTCCGTCCCCGCCGATCGCTTCCGGCTCGCGGACCGGGGCCGGATCGCTCCCGGCCGGCAGGCCGACCTCGTCCTCGTCGACGGTGATCCTGCGAGCGACATCGACGCCACGTTGTCCCTCCGGGCGATCTGGCGCCGGGGCACTCTCCTCGACCGCACGCGGCAGGCCGAGAGCGCCTGAGCCGTCATTCGGCGGAACGGGCCTGCGGAGAAAGAGCGGCACCTCGCGCCGCATTCACCTCCTCGCCCCGGGAATGTACGCCGTACGAGAAGTCCGGCCGGTCGTCCGCTTCCCTTTCCCGCTCCGGTCCACTGCCCCCGGCCGGGGAGTACGGCACGGCGAGAAAGGAGCAGGAAAGGCCGGTCGCGCATTCACGTCGCGGCGGCCCTCCGTATCCGTATCACGGGGAAATCGGCATCCCTATCGCTGCCCGCCAACAGCGGAATACACCCGGAGGAGTGAACGCATTCACGGCGACAAGCCGCAAACAGGGAAAGCGGAGCGAGTACCGCACGGCCGTACGTATGGCGCGGGCATCCCACACGCCCCCGGCGCCCCGCACGCCCCGGCATCTCGGCATCCCACACGACCCCGCGCCCCGCGCACCCCCGGCGCCCCGCGCACCACCAGCCCCCTCAAGCCACCCGCACATCCACCCGTACGTCCGCCGGGAACCCCGTCGTCGGTCCCACCCTCCGCGCGAACTCGCGCACGCCGCCCAGCTGCGGGGCCGCGAAGCGGAAGTCGAGGGTACGGAAGTAGCGCTCCAGCACCTCCGCGTCGAAGCTCTCCCAGCGCGCGGCCTGCTCGGCGACCTTCGCGACCTCGACGAGCGACAGGTCGCGCGATTCCAGGAAGGCGCGGTGCACCTCGGCGACGACCTCCGGCTCGCGTTCCAGGTAGTCGCGGCGCGCCGCGAAGACCGCGAAGACGAAGGGGAGGCCCGTCCAGTCCTTCCACATCTGCCCGAGGTCGTGGACCTGGAGGCCGAGGCGGGGCCCGTCGTGGAGGTTGGCGCGCAGCGCGGCGTCGCCGATGAGGACGGCGGCGTCGGCCTCCTGCATCATCAGGCCGAGGTCGGGCGGGCACGTGTAGTACTCGGGAGTGACGCCGTAGCGGTCCGCGAGGAGGAGCTGGGCGAGGCGCACGGAGGTACGGGAGGTGGAGCCGAGGGCGACGCGGGCGCCGTCCAGGTCCTCCAGCGGGCCCTTGGAGACGATCACGCAGGACATGACGGGTCCGTCGCAGCCCACCGCGATGTCCTGAAGTGCCACGAGGTCGTCGCTCGCCTTGAGGAACTCGACGAGCGTGATGGGCCCGATGTCGAGCGAGCCGCCGACGAGCTGTTCGCTCAGTTTCTCCGGCGTGTCCTTGGTCAGTTCGAGATCGAGGAGGGTGCCGGTGCGGGCGAGGCCCCAGTAGAGGGGGAGGCAGTTGAGGAACTGGATGTGACCGACGCGCGGACGGGCGGTCACGGGACGGTCGGTGACGGGACGGGCGGCGGCCGCGTCGTCGACGGCGGGCTGGTCGGTGGCGGGGGGCGCGGGGAAGTCAGAATGGTCCACATGGCGAGACTAGACCTCTAAAGGGGGAAGGAATCGGGCGGGCCGGGGGACTCGGGCGAACCTTGTGTTTTCGCGTATGTCAAGACGGCTTCACCCGGTTTCAGACATCCGGGTGAAGTGATCTTGCCCTCTATCGCTTTCCGGCGGCCCCATGCTAGGCTCGCCCGCAAGTTGCAGTTTGGTTTCCCTTGCAGTACAGAGCCTGCGGAGCATGTGACCGCGGGCTCTCGTCGTTTTCAGGGTATGCATTTGTTTATCGCACGTGCAGGTTCTGGAGCAGGGCAACCCTTTGGCCCAAGGAGGGCTTATGGCTACCGGAACCGTGAAGTGGTTCAACGCCGAAAAGGGCTTCGGATTCATCGCCCAGGAGGGCGGCGGCCCCGACGTCTTCGTCCACTACTCCGCGATCAACGCCAACGGCTTCCGCTCCCTTGAGGAGAACCAGGCCGTGACCTTCGACGTCACCCAGGGCCCGAAGGGCCCGCAGGCGGAGAACGTCAGCGCGCTCTGACACCGGTCTCGCGGAGCCCATTCGCGAGCGGTGGACCGGATTCCCGGTCCCGGACCTAGTACGCAGTACCCAAGAGGCCCTGTCTCCGCCCGGCGGCGGAGACGGGGCCCCTGTCTTGTACGGCGGCGGGAGGCGCCCCAGGGCACGGCTCACGCCCCAGGGCACAGCTCACGCCCAAGGCCACAGCTCCGCCCTCGCGCCCCCTCAACCGCGCAGACGGCTGACGAGCTGCGGCTCCCATCCCTCCCTCGGCACCGACGCCAGCAGCAGCCGCGTGTACGGGTGCGCCGGGGCGCTCAGGACCTCGGCGGTCGGGCCCTGTTCCACCGCCTCCCCCTTCCTCATCACCAGCACCTCTTCCGTCAGGTGCTCCACCACCGCCAGGTCGTGGCTGACGAAGACCAGGGCCACGCCCGTCTCCTCGCGGATCTCGCCGAGGAGTTGCAGGATCTGCGCCTGGATCGAGACGTCCAGCGCCGCCACCGCCTCGTCCAGGACGAGGACGCGGGGGCCCACCGCCAGGGCGCGCGCGATGGCGAGCCGTTGTCGCTGGCCGCCGGAGAGGCGGGAGGGGCGGGCCGTGGCCTCGCGGGCGCCGAGGCCGACCTGGTCGAGAAGGCTCCCGGCGAGGTCGAGGGGGCGGCCGTGGAGTTTCAGGGCGGTGCGGAGGCAGTCGGCCGCGGTCAGGTGCGGGTCGAGTGACACGTACGGGTCCTGGAAGACCATCTGGATCTCGCGGGCCCTCGCCAGGCGGGCCGCCGCACGGCGCGGGGTACGGGTCTCGCGCGGGCGCCCGTCGACCTCGATGCGCCCGGCGTCTGGACGGGCGAGCCCGACGAGCATCCGCGCCACCGTGGACTTGCCCGAGCCGGACTCGCCGACGATGCCGAGCGCCCCGGCGTGCGGCACGGTGAAGGAGATACCGGTGGCGGCGGTGAGCCGGCCTCCCCCTGGCAGCGGATACGTCTTGCGGAGCCCGTCGACGCGCAGTGCGGGCGACGTGCTCCCCTTCCCCGGCGCGGCTTCCGTGTCCTCGACGCCTGGCGTGGGCGCGGCGTGTTCGGTGGGCGTCATGACGTTGTCCTTTCCGTGGCCCCGGACAGCGCCGCCGACTCCGGCAGTCGGCGGCAGGCGGCGTGTCCGCCCTCCGCGAGCGGCAGGGCGCGGGGTTCCCACTCCGTGCAGGCCGCGTCCGCCTCCGTGCAGCGGGGTGCGAAGGGGCAGCCGGGCAGCGCGTCGGCGAGGGACGGGGGCCGGCCGGGCACGGGGCGGGGCGCGGTGGGGGTGCCGAGGGCCGGGGAGCAGGCGAGCAGTCCGCGCGTGTAGGGGTGGGCGGGGTGCGCGAAGAGGTCCTTCGCGGTGCGGGACTCGGCGACGCGGCCCGCGTACATGACGTACACGCGGTCGCAGTAGGCGGCGGCCAGGTGCAGGTCGTGCGTGATGAAGAGGAGGCCGAGGCCGTGCGCGGCGCGCAGGGTGCGCAGGAGGGCGAGGATCTCGGCCTGGGTCGTGACGTCGAGCGCGCTCGTGGCCTCGTCGGCGAGGAGGAGGCGGGGTTCGGCGGCGAGGGCGCCCGCGATGACGACGCGCTGGAGCATGCCGCCGGAGAGTTCGTGCGGGCGCTGGCGCAGGCGGCGTTCGGGCTCGGGGAGGCCGACGGCGTCGAGGAGTTCGGCGGCGCGGGCGCGGGCCTGTTCGCGCGGCAGGCCGGGGAGGCGTTCGAGGAGGAAGTCGCCGATGCGGCGTACCGGGTTGAGGGCGGCGCGCGGGTCCTGGTGGACCATGGCGACGGTACGGGAGCGGTGTTGGCGCAGGTCGTCGCCGCGCAGGGCGAGTACGTCGGTGTCGCCGAGGCGTACCGAGCCGCTCACCTCGGCGCCCCTGGGCCACAGCCCGAGCGCGGCCTTCGCCGTCGTGGACTTGCCCGAGCCCGACTCCCCGACGAGGCCGACCACTTCGCCGGGGGCGATGTGCAGGGAGACGTCGGCGAGGAGGGGGCGGGCGGTGCCGGGCAGGGAGAGCCCCAGCCCTTCGACGGTCAGGAGGGGTTCGCTCGTGCGCCCGCGTCTGGGGGTGTCGGTCATCAGTTCCTCCCGAGCCGGTCGGCGGCCCAGACCCCGGCGACGTTGAACGCGACGACGACGGCGGCGACCGCCGTGCCGGGGACGAGAGCGGGCAGCAAGGCGCCCTGGACGACAGCGGCTTGGCCTTCCTGCACCATCAAGCCCCAGTCGGAGCTGGGCGGCTGGGTGCCGAAGCCGAGGTAGGAGAGCGTGGCGAGGGACATGAGGGCTTCGCCGAAGAGGACGACGAGGTAACCGAGCACCGCGCGGCCCAGGTTGGGGACGAGGTGTGCGACGCAGATGCGCGCGCCGCCCATACCGAGGACGCGGTAGGCGTCGACGTACGGTTTGCGGGTCTCGGCGAGGGCGAGGGAGCGCGTGTAGCGGGCGATGGTCGGGGTGTAGGCGAGGCCGAGCGCGAGGACGGATGTCGTCATGCCGGCGCCGAAGACGGCGATGATCAGGACGGTGAAGAGCAGCCCGGGGAAGGCGTACATGACGTCGGTGGCGCGGGAGACGAGCGTGTCGGTCCAGCCGCCGCGCCAGGCGGCGAGCACCCCGAGCGCGACGCCGAGCAGCGCGGCGAGCGCGAGCAGGAGCAGCGGTGCGAGCAGGCTCGTACGGGCCCCGTACAGGACCCGGGAGAGGAGGTCCTGACCGGAGGCGTCCGTGCCGAGGAGGTGCTGTCCGCTGGTGCCCGCGAGGGAGGCCGAGAGGTCGATGGCGTCGGGCGCGTACGGGGCGAGGAGCGGGGCGGCGAGCGCGGCGAGGACGACGAGGCCGAGGAAGACGAGCGCGAGCGTGACCGACAGGGGGCGGCGGGGGCGGGCGAGGGGCCCGGGGGTGAGGGCGAGGGTCGTGGTGGTCATGCGGCGCGCGCCTCCTTGAGCCGCGGGTCGAGCAGGGGGTGGACGAGGTCGACGAGCGTCGTGACGACGACGTAGCCGGTGACCATGAGGAGCAGGACGGCCTGCGCGACGGGGAAGTCGTGCGTGTTGATGGCGTTGACGAGGAGCGAGCCGATGCCGCTGAGGCCGAAGGCGGTCTCGACGACGACGGTGCCCGCGAGCATCCCGGCCATGACGAGCCCGCACATCGTGACGATGGGGCCGAGCGCGTTGCGCAGGACGTGGCGGCGGATGACGAGCGCCTCGGGGAGGCCGGAGGCGCGTGCGGCCTCGACGTGGTCGGCGGCGTCCGCGTCGGCCATGGACTGGCGGGTGACGCGGCTGATGACGGCGAGGGCGCCGAGCGCGAGGGAGAGCGCGGGCAGGGTGAGGTGGTGGAGCGTGCCGGCGAAGCCCTCGCCGGTGCCGGTCACGGGGAACCAGCCGAGCTTGACGCCGAAGAGCGAGACGAGGGCGATCGCGGCGACGAAGGAGGGCACGGACGCGGCGAGCGTCGTGGTGCCGACGACGGCCGAGTCGACCCAGGTGGTGCGGCGCACGGCGGCGAGGATGCCCGCGCCGACGCCGAGGACGACGAACAACACCGTGGAGTAGGCGACGAGTTCGAGGGTCGTGGGCAGCCGGGCGGTGATGAGGTCGGCGACCTGGTCGCTGTACTTGAAGGAGCGGCCGAGGTCGAGGTGGAGGCAGTCCCACAGCCAGCGGCCGTACTGGACGACGAACGGTTCGTCCAGGTGGTACTGGGCGCGGACGCTCGCGAGGCGTTCGGGGGTGAGCTTGTCGCGGCCGCCCGCGAGGAAGGTCGCGGGGTCGCCGGGTGCCGCGTACACGGCGGCGAAGATGACGAAGGACGCGGCGAAGAGGGTCGCGACGAGGCCGAGCACGCGGCGCAGGCCGCGGCTGAACAGGGCGCGTGGCACGGGGAATCGGCCCCGGGAGGGGGCGGGACGGGCTGGGCTGGGCACGGCGGGGCTCACTTCGCCCGCTTGGCGCCGAGGTCGGCGGCCCACGGGTAGTAGAGGTAGGACATGGAGGCGGGTGGGCCGGTGAGTTCGTCGCCGAGGACGAGGATCGAGGGGACCTGCGCGACGGGTATCCACACGGCCTGCCGGGCGAACTCCGCCTGGACGTCCGTGGTGAGAGCGGCGCGCTTCGTGTCGTCGAGGGTGGCGAGCGCGGTGCGGACCTTGGTGTCGTAGGCGGGGTCCTTGAAGCCGACCCAGTTGTTGCTGGAGCCGGAGAGCCCGTTGTCGTAGAAGCCCATGGGGTCGGACTTGGAGATGTACCAGTCGCCGACGACGAGATCGACCTCGGCGCGCGCGGCGGGGTCGCTGTAGAACTCCTCGAACTGCGCGGGCGGTACGGTCTTGATCCGCGCCTTCACGCCGATGCGCTGGAGGGCGGCGCGGACGGCGTTGGCGATGACGGTGCGGCCCTGGGTGGCGTCCGTGCCGATGACGACCGGTTCGCCGGGGGCGCCGGCCTCCTTCACCAACTCCTTTGCCTGGGTGATGTCCTGGGCGTCGGGGGCGGCGGGCGCGTAGGCGTCGAGTTTCTTCTGCGCGGCCTCGAAGGTGTCCTTCTCGTACCCCCAGGCGCCCGAGCCGACCGCGCTCGCCCAGGGCTGGACGAGGCCGCCGTAACCGGAGTTGGCGATGCCGGTGCGGTCGAGCGAGAGGGAGAGGGCGCGGCGGAGCCTGGCGTCCTTCATGGGGCCGCGGTCGGTGGGGATGAGGTCGAGGGTGGACGTCGACGGGCCGTAGTGCTGGTCGAGGCCCTTCACTTTCCTCAACGCGGCCGCCGTGTTGGGTGATTCGGCGTAGGCGCCGTCGGCGGCGCCGGTCTTGAGGGCGTTGACGAGGGCGCTGTCGGTGGCCCAGTGGAAGACGACGCTCTTCGTCAGCGGCTTCTTGCCCCAGTAGTCGTCGTAGCGCTGGATGGTGACCGAGTCGCCGGACTTCCAGCGGCTGAGGGTGTACGGGCCGGAGCAGGCGTCGCCGTGCCCCGGGGTGCCGAACTCCTCGCCCTGGGCGGTGACTTCCTTCTTGCTGTAGACGATCCCGGCGTCTCCGGCGAGGGCCTTGGTGAAGAGGGCGTCGGGTGCCTTGAAACGGAGGGTGATCTCGCGGGGGCCCGTCTTCTTCATGCTCGACACGTTGTCGAACTCGTCGGACTGCTCCATCTTCTTGCCCGCGTGCCGCTCAAGGCTCCAGAGCACGTCGTCGGCGGTGAGCTTCGTGCCGTCGTGGAAGGTGACGCCGTCGCGGACGGTGAGGACGAGGGTGCGGTCGTCGGGGCGTGCGGCCTTGGTGGCGAGGAGCGGCTTGACGGACATGTCGGGCTGGAGCTGGAAGAGCCGCTCGCACACGTTGGTGAGGACGACGCGGCCCGCGCTGCTGCCCTGCGTGTCGAGGTCGAGCGAGTCGGGCTCGTCCTCCAGTATCCATGTGGCGCGCTCCACTTCGCCCTTCGCGGGCGGGCTCGTGGGGCTCAGCCTCAGTTTCGCGGCCTCGGCGGGCTTCCCGCCCCCGGTGGCGGCGGTGTCGGCCCCGCCGCAGCCGCTCGCGGCCAGGGTGGCCAGGGCGAGCAGCCCGGCGGCCGCCGCTGCTCTCCGCTTCGTCGTCGTCATGGGTACGTCGCTCCTGTGTGGTGGTGGCGGTATCGGGGCGTACGGGGGGTGCGGCGGGGACGGGGGGCCGGTACGTGGGGTGGCGCGGTCCCGGGCGGGGGGCGGGTCAGCGGGTGGTCTGCTCCCCGTACGGCCCGTCGTAGAGGTTCCAGGGCAGGTGCTGGTACTCCCGGTCGCACGGTGTGCCGGCCGTGACGTGGTAGTCGCCGCTGGTCAGGTCGACGCAGGAGGAGACGAGCGTCGACCAGTGCTTGACCTCGGGGGTGCGCGGGTCGGGGTGGGTGCACAGGGACTCGGGGTGTCCGAGGTGGTCCGAGAGCGCGTCCTTGATGATCCGCCGGGACTCCTCGGGGCCGCCCGACTCGCGCAGGCGGCGCAGCCCCTGGCGGGCGCGGGGGACGCGGACGAGCGAGTCGGAGGACATCGGGCGGTAGCCGCGCGCGGCGAGCGGGGCCGGGACACCGGCCTGGTAGTGGTTGCCGTGCACGAGGAGGCCGTCGTCGTCGGGGTAGAGCCAGCCGTGTCCGGCGGGCGTGGTCTCCAGGTCGATCGCGAAGCCCTCGCGGCACGTGAGGAGGGCGTTGCTGGCGATGTGGGCGCGGGTGCGGCACAGCACGTCGAGCGCGTCGGTGATCGAGTGCTGGTCGAGCACGGCGCGCCGTACGACGGTCTGCGGGAGGCCCACGGAGGCGTCGAAGCGCCCGCCGAGACCGTTGGCGTTGAGGGCGATCCCGGCCGAGTTGGCGCCCTGGCGGCCGATCTGCCCGGCCTCGACCTGCATGAGCAGCGTCGGCTTCGGGGGCTGCACGACACGGAGCATGACGACCGTTTCGCCCGCCTGGGCGCGCCAGTCCCAGTTCTGCCCGGCCCACACGTGCCCGTCGCCGCTCGCGGCGCCGTACGCGGCGAAGGAGGTGCAGCCCTCGGCGGGTTCCTCCGCGGCGTCGGCCGCGGCCATCGCGGCGAAGGACTTGTCGTACAGCACCTCGCCGCGCGCGTTGAGGGCGAGCACGTCGGCGAGCCCGGTGCCCGCGCCCTCGGCGATGCCGCGCATCTCCTCGACGTGGTCCGGCGCGTACTCCCGCACGGGGGCGAGCCAGCGTTCGGCGCGTGCGGTGACCTGGTCCCAGGTGAGCCCGGCGGAGTGGCCGAAGGCGGACTCGTAGTAGGCGAGGGCCTGGTGGAGGAGGGGGCGCACGGCCTCGCCGTACTGCCGGCCGCGTTCCCGGGGCGTGCCGGAGATCTCGACGAGGGGGAGCGTGCGGGCCGCCGCGGAGGGGGCGGGCGGCGGAGGCGGTGCCATTCTTCTCCTTCGTACGGGTGAATCGGGCGTCCTGGCCCTACGGGCCGGCCCGGCGTCCTGTAACGTCGATTTCAGAAAGCGACTCGACTGGAACGCTTGAACCAGGAGAGTAATACCCATCACACGAAAGTCAATGGCCGTAATGAATGTTTCAGCGGGGGACGAGGGCGCGGCACCCGGGCGGAACACGGGCGAGGACGGGGAGGGCACGGGCGTCGTCCGCCTGCACGCGGCGGTGCGCGAGCAGTGGGACCAGCTCTCCGCCTCCGAGCGCGCGGTCGCCCAGTACCTCACCGGGGCGCCACCGCAGCGCCTGCTCTTCGCCAGCGCCGCCCAGCTCGGCACCGCGAGCGGCACCAGCAACGCGACCGTCGTCCGCGCCCTGCAACGCCTCGGTTACGGCGGACTACCCGCCCTCAAGCGGGACTTGGCCGCCGACTTCACGGCGGCGGTCTCACCGGAGGAGCGCCTCAAGCAGCGCGTCGCACACGTCGGCAAGGACCTCGGCACCATCTGGGACGACGTCTTCGACGAGGCCCAGGAACGCATCGAGCACGCCCGCAGGCTCACCGAGCCGACCGCGCTGCGCACCGCGGTGGCCGTGCTCGCCGAGGCGCGCGAAGTGCTCTGCTACGGGGTCGCCGCCTCCGAACTCGCGGCCAGACACCTCGCGTTGGCGCTCGGCCGGATCGGCCACCGGGCCCGCTTCGTCGGCGCCACGGGCTTCGCGCTCGCGGACGCCCTCCTCGCGCTCGGCAAGGGCGACGCCGTCGTGGTCTTCCAGCCGGGCCGTGACCTGCGCGAGCTCTCGGTCCTCGTGGAACGGGCCCGCGCGGTCGGCGCCCGCACCGTGCTCGTCACGGACGAACTCGGCCCCGCCTACGCGGACCGCGTCGCCGCCGTCCTGACCGCCCCGCACACGCCGACGGGGATCACGGCGGAATCACTGCCCGCCCTCGTGGTGGCCGACACGCTCCTCCTCGCGCTCACCACGCTCGACGAGGAACGGGCCGTGGACACCAGCCACCAACTCAACCAGTTGCGCGAACAGCTGGTCCCAGGCACGGCACCGTCCGGCCGCCGGAGAAAGGAGGGCTGAACGGCCGCGGGGTCACCGTTCCCCGGCCCCCGGCCTTGCCGCCCACCACACGCCCACCGTCCCTGCCGCACGCCCACACCCTCCCTGCCGCACGCCCGCCGCCCTACACCGCATCGCCGCCGCACGCGCGCCGCTCTCCGGTCTCACGCCCACCGCTCCCCCGCCACCAGGCCGCCGAGGCCCGTCCAGGCGAAGTCCATCAGGGTGCGGGCTGAAGCGGTGGGGGTGAGGGCCGGGTCCTCCGCCGCGCGGGTGGCCAGGGACTCGGCGGCGCCGACCAGGGCGTGCGAGAGCCCGGTGATCTCGTGCTCCCCGAGGTCCCTGGTCCCGTCCGCCGCGCGGGCCGCGCGCGTCAGGAGTGCGGTCACGAAGCCGAGGACGCGGGCGCGCATCGCGTCGGCGAGGCGGGCGAAGGGCTCGCCGTGCGTACGGGACTGGATGTGCAGGACCCGCCAGCCGTCGGCGCGTTCGTCGGCGTAACGGAAGAAGGCGAGCAGCCCGCTCCACAACTGCCGGTCCGCCGGGTCCTCCTGGCCGACCGCTTCACTGATCGACGCGACCAGCGTGCGCGCCTCCCGCTCGACGCACGCCGTGAACAGCGCTTCCTTGGAATGGAGGTAGAGGTATACGAGAGGCTTGGAGACCCCGGCGGCCTCGGCGATCTCGTCCATCGAGGCGGCCTGGTACCCGCGCCGCCCGATGACCCGCACCGCCGCGTCGAGCATCTCCCGCTCCCGCTCGGCACGCGGCATCCGCCGCGCCCGCACCCGCGCCTTCCCGCTCACTTCCCCACCCCGTCCACCGGCCAAGCCTACGCGCGGCAGCGATCACCGGGACGGCGTGGGGGCAGAGCGCGAGGCGGGGTACGGGGCGGGGCCGCGTTCTCGCCGAACGCGGCCCCGCCCCGTACCCCGTACATCGGTCCCGTCGTCAGACCCCGACGGGCTGCTTGTCCTCGGCGGGCCGCTCCGCGGGGGCGGCCTCGGGCTCCTCGTCGAGGGGCGAGGCGTGCGCGTGGTCGTAGGCGACGCGGTCGAGGATCTTCTCGCGCGAGGCGACGATGATCGGCACGACGGACTGCCCGGCGACGTTGGTCGCGGTGCGCATCATGTCGAGGATCGGGTCGATCGCGAGGAGGAGGCCGACGCCCTCCATCGGGAGGCCGAGGGTGGAGAGGGTCAGCGTCAGCATGACCGTCGCGCCCGTGAGGCCGGCGGTCGCGGCGGAGCCGATGACCGAGACGAAGGCGATGAGCAGGTAGTCGCCGACACCGAGGTGGATGTCGAAGATCTGCGCGACGAAGATCGCGGCGATCGACGGGTAGATGGCGGCGCAACCGTCCATCTTCGTCGTCGCGCCGAAGGGCACCGCGAAGCTCGTGTACTCCTTCGGGACGCCGAGCCGCTCGGTGACGCGCTGCGTCACGGGCATCGTGCCGACCGAGGAACGCGAGACGAAGGCGAGCTGGATCGCCGGCCAGGCGCCCTTGAAGAACTGGAGCGGGTTGACCTTCGCGACCGTCGAGAGGAGCAGCGGGTAGACGCCGAAGAGGACGAGCGCGCAGCCCACGTAGATGTCGGCGGTGAACGTCGCGTACTTGCTGATGAGGTCCCAGCCGTACGAGTTGATCGCGTTGCCGATGAGGCCGACCGTGCCGAGCGGGGCGAGGCGGATGACCCACCACAGGGCCTTCTGGAGCAGTTCCAGAACCGACTCGCTGAGCGTGAGGATCGGCTGCGCCTTCTCGCCGATCTTGAGGATCGCGACCCCGACGACGACCGCCATGAAGACGATCTGGAGGACCTGGAGCTGCGAGAACGGCGTGATGATGTCGGTCGGGACGATCCCGGTGAGGAAGTCGATCCACGAGCCGGTGTGCTGCGGCTTCTCCCCGTCGGCCGGGGTGAGGCCCGTACCCGAGCCCGGGTTCGTGACGAGGCCGATGACCAGGCCGATCGCCACCGCGATGAGCGAGGTGATCATGAACCAGAGCAGGGTGCGCACGGCGAGGCGTGCGGCGTTGTTGACCTTGCGCAGGTTGGTGATCGAGATCAGGATCGCGAAGAAGACGAGCGGCGCGACGGCGAGCTTGAGGAGCTGGACGAAGATCCCGCCGATCTTCTCCAGCGTGGTGCCGAGCCAGGAGATGTCCTGGCCCCGAGCGAGCCAGCCGAGCAGGGCGCCGAGGACGAGACCGCCGAGGATCTGCGCCCAGAACGGGATCTTGGGAAGACGGGGGCGAGCGGACTGCGGGCGGTCGCTCTGCGCGGCGGCAGACCGATCACCCGAAGGTATGTTCGCGGACACGGACACACTCCGGTGAGGCGTGGGTGAAAGGAGGGGACGGGGGCGGTACGGGGGGAGGTGCTCAGCCGCGCGTGCGCACGGCGTCGCTCAGCCGCGCCGACAGGCCGCGCTGACCCGGCGACAGAGATCGACATGCAGCCG
This sequence comes from Streptomyces sp. SID11385, assembly GCF_010548245.1. GTDB lineage: Bacteria > Actinomycetota > Actinomycetes > Streptomycetales > Streptomycetaceae > Streptomyces. The sequence continues at coordinate 16,079 of NZ_JAAGLR010000565.1, read as the reverse complement.
CGCCACGAGCAGCAGGCTGCTCCTGGGGTGGCGGGGTGTCGTCGCGCGAGTCATGTCCAGCACGTTAACACCAGCGCTTTGAGGCAATCAAAGCCTTACTTTGAGGCGGGCCGGGAAACGGCGCGTTCACGGGGGTCCGGGGGCGGACGCGGGGGTGCGCGGCAGGACGGCGACGAGCGGGCGCCGACATGCGAAATCGCCGCACCCCGGAGGAATGCGGCGACGGCGTAAGGAAGTTGAGGGGGCGTCAGGCGGGCGCGACACCGATTGGCGTGAACCGGTTCCCGGGGCCCGAGTGATTCGCGCCACAACGAGGGCGGACCCCGTGGAGGCGCGTCCCCTTCGGGGCTTTCGCGAGGTTCGCGTCAGGCGGCGCGGGTCCCGCTGCCCGCCGGACCGCCGGTGGAGCCGCTGGAGGCGCGGGCCGCGTCGTCGACCGCGTCCTCCGACTCCTGGCTCGCCTGGAGGTTCGCCTTGGCGCGGTCGACGCGCGCGACGATCTGCCGCGAGGCGTCGTCCCGTACACCGCGCAGCAGGACGAAGCTGAGCGGCGCGGAGATGACGAGCGCGAGGAGGATGACCCACAGGTAGTTGGAGTCGCCGAGCCCCTTCGGCAGGACACCGCTGTAGACGAGGGCCCAGACGACCACGAAGCAGCCAGCGAAGACGCCGAAACGCATCAGGGTGTAACGGAGCATGTCACTTCACTCTTCCGTCGCGAATGGGCCCATTGCGGGGGCAGGACGCATCCCCCAGTGAAGCACGCGGACCCGCCGTCGCTGTCAAGGGGGTGGCGGCGCGCCCGTCCGGTCAGGTCAGCGGCAGCAGCATGAAGATGTCGTCGCGGTCGTCGCCCGGGGCGACGCGGATGCTGCCCGGAATCCGCCCGACCTCCTTGTACCCGCAGCGCTCGTAGAAGCCTTCGAGACCCTGCCCGCCCCGGCACGTGAGGCGGATCGCCTCGATCCCGCCGAGCGAACGGGCGGCGTCGGCGGCGGCCTCCATGAGCGCCCGCCCCTCGCCACAGCCCTGGAGGTCCGGGTCGACCATGACGGTGTACAGCCACAGCCAGTGCCGCATGAGGCGGTGCGCGTTGAGCGTGAGGAAGGCGGTGGCCCGTACGACCCCGTCCTCGTCCTTCCCGACGAGCAGCCGACTGCCGCCCTCGGTCATGGTCACAAGCTGCTTCACGAGCTGCGGCCGGATCTCCTCCGGAGTCACAGGCGGCACGAACCCGACAGACCCACCGGCATTGGTGACCTTGGCCCAGAGACCGAGGATCTCGTCACGAAGCTTGAAATCGACGGCCGGATCGAGCGTGAAGGTAAGGGACATAGCCCCATGGTAATCCTTACCCGCACCCGCACCCCGGGCACGCCTCCCAACCCAGCCGCACCTCCCAGCACAGCCACACCACCCAGCCCAGCCCAGCCCACCCAGCCCAGCCGCACCATCCAGCCCCTCCGGCGTTTGAGGAGCGGGGCCCGGGGCGGAGCCCCGAAATCGGGGCCCGGGGCGGAGCCCCGAACACGGGGCCGCGGGGCAGCGCCCCGCACGGGGCCCGGGGCGAAGCCCCGGCCCCTCCCGCCCCTCAGACCCGCATGGCCTGCGGCTCGTCCCGCCGCCCCCGCTCCGGCCCCTCGTACTCCTTGAGAATCTCGTACCGCGTGTTCCGCTCCACCGGCCGGAACCCGGCGTCACGGATCAGGTCGAGAAGGTCCTCGCGGGTCAGCTTGTTCGGCGTCCCGAAGTCGTCCGCGTCGTGCGTGATCTTGTACTCGACGACGGAGCCGTCCATGTCGTCGGCACCGAACTGGAGGGCGAGCTGCGCGGTCTGGAGGCCGTGCATGACCCAGAAGACCTTGACGTGCGGCACGTTGTCGAAGAGGAGACGCGAGACGGCGAAGGTCTTGAGCGCCTCGGCGCCGGAGGCCATCGTCGTGCGGGCCTGGAGCCGGTTGCGGACCTTGCCGTCCTTCATGTCGACGAAGTCGTGCTGGTAGCGCAGCGGGATGAAGACCTGGAAGCCGCCGGTCTCGTCCTGGAGTTCACGCAGGCGCAGCACGTGGTCGACGCGGTGCCGGGGCTCCTCGATGTGCCCGTAGAGCATCGTCGCCGGGGTCTTGAGCCCCTTCTCGTGCGCGAGCCGGTGGATGCGCGACCAGTCCTCCCAGTGGGTGTCGTGGTCGACGATGTGCTGCCGGACCTCCCAGTCGAAGATCTCGGCGCCGCCACCGGTGAGCGATTCCAGCCCGGCGTCGATCAGTTCGTCGAGGATCTCGGAGGCGGGCAGCCCGGAGATGGTCTCGAAGTGGTGGATCTCGGTCGCGGTGAACGCCTTGAGCGCGACGTTCGCCGGGAGCGCCTTCTTCAGCTCGCTCAGCGAACGGGGGTAGTAGCGCCACGGCAGCGTCGGGTGGAGGCCGTTGACGATGTGCAGCTCGGTGAGACCGTCGCCCTCCATCGCCTTGGCGAGCCTGACCGCCTCCTCGATGCGCATCGTGTACGCGTCCTTCTCGCCCGGCTTGCGCTGGAAGGAGCAGTACGCGCACGAGGCGGTGCACACGTTCGTCATGTTGAGGTGACGGTTGACGTTGAAGTGCGTGACGTCGCCGTTCTTGGCGGTGCGCACCTCGTGCGCGAGGCCGCCGAGCCAGGCGAGGTCGTCCGAGGCGTACAGGGCGATGCCGTCCTCGCGGGTCAGCCGCTCACCGGCGCGCACCTTCTGCTCCAGCTCGCGCTTCAGTCCCGCGTCCATGCGGCCGCCTCCCATATGTCGTGTTCCGTGCCCTGCCACGCTACCCCGCGCCCGCCGCTCCCCCACGGGCGCCCGTTCACTCCTCCTCGGGCAGTTCCCCCACGCGGTTCTCCCACTTCGTGGAGAGGACGACGGTGGTACGGGTGCGCGAGACGCCCTTCGTGCCGGAGAGCCGGCGGATCGTCCGTTCCAGATCGTCGACGTCGCCCGCGCGGACCTTGAGCATGTACGAGTCGTCGCCCGCGATGAACCAGCAGTCCTCGATCTCGTGCAGATCGCGCAACCGCTGGGCGACGTCCTCGTGGTCGGCGGCATCGCTGAGGGAGATGCCGATGAGCGCGACGACGCCGAGGCCGAGCGCGGCGGAGTCGACGGTGGCGCGGTAGCCGGTGATGACCCCGGCCGCCTCCAGGCGGTTGATGCGGTCCGTGACACTCGGCCCGGAGAGCCCGACGAGCCGCCCCAGCTCCGCGTAGGAGGCCCGCCCGTTCTCCCGCAGGGCCTGGATGAGCTTCCTGTCCACGGCGTCCATATCCCCGATACCTTTCATTATTCGCGTCCCGGCGAGCTTATACATAAAGAATCGAAGGCCCTTACGGCAAGTTTCCTGCGAAATGCGCGTGGCGCGGAGGTGTGACTGCGGCATTTACGGCGGTACGGGCCCGGGGGCGCCCGCCCAGCCGTACCGCCCGGCCCCGCCCCCTCCTGTCCCGGCCACCGGCCCGGTCCGTCCAAGTCCCGCTTCCCGTACGGGCCCTACCCCTCCCGTACGGCCCGCGCCTCGCCCAGCTCGCCGCGCCACCTGCGGTAGAGCCCGTGCCGCACGCCCACCGCGTCGAGTACGCGCCCCGCGACGAAGTCCACGGCGTCCTGGAGGTGCGTGGCGCCCGCGTAGAAGGCGGGGGACGCGGGCAGGACGACGGCGCCGGCCCCGTCGAGAGCGAGGAGGTGTTGCAGCGTGGGGCGGCTGAGCGGGGTCTCGCGCAGGACGACGACGAGGGGGCGCCGCTCCTTGAGGGTGACGCTCGCGGTGCGCTGGAGCAGGTCCTTGGAGAGCCCGAGCGCGATGCCCGCCGCGCTGGCGGTCGAGGCGGGCACGACGAGCATGCCCTTCGCGGGGTACGAGCCCGAGCTGGGCCCGGCGCCGAGGTCGCCCGCAGGCCAGTGCCGTACGTCGTCGAGCGGCGGTACGGGGAAGGTCTGCGGCTTGCCGTCGGCGCCACGCGCGAGCCAGGCGCCGAGGTCCTCGCGCCAGTGGGCGTCGCGGAAGGAGATCCCGGTCTCGTCGAGCAGCGTGAGCCGCGCGGCCCGGCTCACGACGACGTCCACGCTCTCCCCCGCGTCGAGCAGCGCGCGCAGCACGGCGGCGGCATAGGGCGTACCGGAGGCACCGGAGACACCGACGACCCACGGGCGGCGCGGGGAGGCGGAGGGGTTGGCAGGACGGTCCGGCTGGGCATGCTCCACGGCGTCGAGCCTAGTCGGTGGGGGTGAAGGGGGCGTGCGAGAGGGGCGGCGGAGGGGCTTACCGGGCTGCGGGCAGCGCCACCCACCTGCGGACAGCGGCCGCCCGAGGACAGTGCCCGCCCACTCGCGGACGGCGCCCACTCACCTGCGGACAGCGGCCGCCCACCTGCGGACGGCGCCCATCCACCCCGAGGACGGCGCCATCCCCCCGCGGACAGCGCCACCCGCCCGAGGACAGCCCCCACCCACCCCGAGGACAGCGCCACCCGCCCGAGGACAGCCCCCACCCGCCCTGGGGGGCGACCCCAACACCAGTATTTCGCCCCCACACCCCCTCCCCCCACCCCTCCGCCAAATCTGTGGATAACTTCGAGGAAACCGCACAACGCCTCACCCGCAGGAGTGAGACGTTTTCTCTCGACGCCCGTGAACCTGTGGATAAGCAGAGGCGCGACACGCCCGGGATGCCGGTTTTCGGAGAAAGTGCGCAGGGATGGAACCGGGGGCGCCGCCCGGGCGTTCGGACAGTCGACAGGGGGAGGACTTCATGACGGCAGGCACCACTCCGGCCCGCACCGCCGCCGCTCGCGGGAGCCGCTTCAAGACGGCGGCCCTGCTCGCGGGCGGCTGGCTCGCGCTCCTGTGGCTCCTGGAGTTCTACGACCAGTCGAACGGGAACGTGCTCGACACGTACGGCATCAGCCCCCGCGACGTCTCCGAACTGCGCGACCTGATCCCCGCCGCCTTCCTCCACTTCGGGTACGACCACCTGGCGGCGAACAGCGTCCCGCTCTTCGTGCTCGCCTTCCTCACCGCGCTCTCGGGCGCGGGCCGGCTCATAGCCGTCTCGGCGGTCGTGATCATCGTGAGCGGCGCCGGCGTCTGGCTCCTCGCCCCGCCCCACTCCGTCACGGCCGGCGCCTCGGGCGTCGTCTTCGGCCTCTTCGGCTATCTGCTGGTACGGGGCTTCGTCGACCGCCGCGTCGTCGACGTCGTCCTCGGCCTGATCGTCGCCGCCGTCTACGGCTCGATCCTGTGGGGCGCCCTCCCCAACCAGTCCGGCGTCTCCTGGCAGGCCCACCTCTTCGGTCTCATCGGCGGCGTCCTCGCGGCCTTCGCCTTCCGCACCCCACGACCAGCGAAATGATCAGGCGCCGGAATCCACCGGGAGGCACTCGGTAGGGATACGCACCCGGCCCAGTACGGAACTGTCGAGCGCCACGACGGAGCCGTACGGAACCGTGTCCCGCGCGCGATAGCCGTCGGCCCCCGGCTGTGCGTACGTCACGCAGGTGGCGCGGTAGGGGTCGAGCACGACGTAGTACGGGATGCCCACGCCCGCGTACCGCGCCGGTTTGAGCGAGTGGCAGCGCTCCCGGGTCCCCGGCGAGGCGATCTCCACGATGAGCCCGGCGCTCCCCGGTGCGTGGACCAGCCGGTTCGCCTCCGCGTCGGCGCGCGGCACGACGGCGAGATCGGGGCAGAACTCCGTGTCGGCGTCGAAGGGGAAGACCGCGTCGCTGACGAAGCCCCAGCGGGCATCGGGGCACGACTCCAGCGCGACCCCCACGTGAAACAGCGTCTGCCGGTGGAAGGTCCGGACCCGTTCCTGTACGAGGGCGCCCCTGACCACCTCCGTGCGTCGGCCGGGGAAGGAGTCCTCCAAGCGGCCGAGCCACGTTGCCGGTTCCGTAGTGCTCACGGCCGAGCCCTGTCCCCGGGGCAGGCCCGCCAACCACCGCTCCCGCGAACCGGTCCCGGAGAGAGCCCTCAGACCGTCAGCCCCCGCACCGCCAGGTCCGCCAGCGCGCACACGAAGAGCGCGATGCCGATGAAGCCGTTCACCGAGAAGAACGCGCGGTTCAGGCGGCTCAGGTCGTGCGGGCGCACGATGGAGTGCTCGTAGACGAAGGCGATCGCGACGATCAGGAGGCCCAGCCAGAAGAGGACGCCCGCGTCCGTGAGGAGGGCGAACCAGACGAGGAGACCCGTCGTGACGACGGCCGAGGCGCGCGCGCCCCACAGCGCCGCCGGGATGCCGAAGCGCGCCGGGACCGACTTCACGCCGTGGGCGCGGTCGGCCGCGACGTCCTGGCAGGCGAAGATCAGGTCGAAGCCGCCGATCCACACGCCGACCGCGATCCCGAGCACGACCGCGTGCCACGACCACTCGCCCGTGATCGCGACCCACGCGCCGATCGGCCCGATCGCCTGCGCCAGGCCGAGGATCGCGTGCGGGAAGTTCGTGAACCGCTTCCCGTACGGGTAGACGACCATCGGGATCACCGCGAGCGGCGAGAGCGCGAGGCACAGCGGGTTGAGCAGTGCCGCCGCGCCGAAGTAGAAGGCGAGCGCGACGATCGCGCCGGTCCACGCGGAACGCACCGAGACCGCGCCCGTGACGAGTTCGCGGCCCGCCGTGCGCGGGTTGCGGGCGTCGATCTCGCGGTCGATGATCCGGTTCGCCGCCATCGCGAAGGTCCGCATCCCGACCATCGCGACGGTCACGAGGAGCAGATCGCCCCAGTGGATGTTCTCGTCCACCTGGAACATCGCGGTGAGCGCCGCGATGTACGCGAAGGGCAGCGCGAAGACCGAGTGCTCGATCATGACGAGCCGCAGGAACGCCGAGACGCCTCCGCGCGACTGGGGCGGTCGTGCCGCCGCTCCCCCGCCCACCGTGGCCTCGCTGCTCACAGCCCGTACTCCTTCCACCGCTTCGTGACCCGCTCGGCGATCTCCGGATCAGAAGTGATCATCTCCGGCCAGCCACCGTCACGCGTGTAGCCCTCCTCGGGCCATTTGCGGGTCGCGTCGATCCCGGCCTTGCCGCCCCAGAACTGCTGGTACGAGGCGTGGTCCAGGTGGTCGACGGGACCCTCGACGACGGTGAGGTCGCGGGCGTAGTCCGTGTTCCCGAAGGCGCGCCAGGCGACCTCGTGGAGGTCGTGGACGTCGCAGTCGGAGTCCACCACGACGATGAGCTTGGTCAGCGACATCATGTGGGCACCCCACACCGCGTGCATGACCTTCTGTGCGTGCTTCGGGTACTTCTTGTCGATGGAAACGATCGCACAGTTGTGGAATCCGCCCGCCTCCGGCAGGTGGTAGTCCACGATGTCCGGCACGATGACCTTCAGGAGCGGCAGGAAGAAGCGCTCGGTGGCGCGGGCGAGCGGCCCGTCCTCGGTCGGCGGGCGGCCGACCACGACGGACTGGAGCAGGGGCCGCTTCCGCATCGTGACGGTGTCGATCGTGAGCGCGGGGAAGGGTTCCTGCGGCGTGTAGAAACCGGTGTGGTCGCCGAACGGCCCCTCGGGGAGCGTCTTGCCCGGCTCCAGCCACCCTTCGAGGACGACCTCGGCGCGCGCCGGGACCTGGAGCGGGACGCTCACGCAGTCCACCATGTCGACGCGCTTGCCCTGCACGAAACCGGCGAGCAGGTACTCGTCCATGTTCCCGGGCAGCGGCGCGGTCGCCGCGTACGTCACGGCGGGCGGGCAGCCGAACGCGATCGCGACCGGGAGCCGTTCGCCCCGGCGCGCGGCCACCTGGTAGTGGTTGCGGCTGTCCTTGTGGATCTGCCAGTGCATCCCGATCGTGCGCGCGTCGTGGCGCTGGAGCCGGTAGAGCCCGAGGTTGCGGACGCCGGACTCGGGGTCCTTCGTGTGCGTGAGGCCCAGGTTGAAGAAGGAGCCGCCGTCCTCGGGCCACGTGAAGAGCGCGGGCAGCGCGTCGAGATCGACGTCGTCGCCGCGCAGCACGACCTCCTGGACCGGCGCGTCCTTCACCTTGCGCGGCGGTACGTGCGCCATCGCGCCGAGCTTGCCGAAGGCGTCCCGCACCCCCGTGAACCCCTGCGGCAGCTCCGGCTTGAGGAGGCCGCCGATCATCCCGGAGATGTCCTCGTACGACTTCAGGCCGAGGGCCTTCAGGAGGCGGCGGTCGGTGCCGTACACGTTCATCGCCAGGGGCATCGAGGAGCCCTTGACGTTCTCGAAGAGGAGGGCGGGGCCGCCGGCCTTGTTGACCCGGTCGACGATCTCACCGACCTCCAGGTGGGGGTCGACTTCGGCTTTGATGCGCGTGAGGTCGCCGTCGCGCTCCAGTGCGCGCAGCAGCGAGCGGAGATCGTCGTAAGCCATGCCGACCAGTATCCGGCACCCGTTAACCTGAGCCGGTAACGGGGCCCGGACGGGGCTCACGCCGCGAAGCGGGCGCCCGCGCGCAGAGCGCCACCGCGTCGCCTCGCACGACCGCCGCGACCCGCGAAGGAGAGCGACATGCTCCGGGTGCTCCTGATCCTGCTGCCGCTGGCGCTGTGCGTCTTCGCCTTCATCGACTGCGTGACGACCGCCGAGGAGGACGTCCGCTGGCTCCCGAAGCCGCTGTGGGCGATCCTCATCCTCCTCTTCCAGATCGTGGGCCCCGTCTGCTGGCTGATCATCGGACGGGAGCGCGGGTACGCGGCCGGGGCGGCCTCGCGCGCGGGCGGCGGGCGCGGCGGCTGGGTCGCCCCGGACGACAACCCGGAGTTCCTGAACTCGCTGCGCAAGGACGACCGGACATCGGCCCCCGCCGAGGACCGGCCGTCCTCCCCCGACGACGACCGGTCCTCCTCCCCGCGGACCGGGCCGGAGGTCCCCGCCCCCGCCGGAAGCGAGGACGACGCCGCCCGCCTCCGCGCCTGGGAGGACGACCTCCGCCGCAGGGAGGACGAGCTGAGGCGCCGGGACGCGGACGAGGACACGGGGAACGGGAAGGGCTGAGCCCGGCCCGCCCCACGGCCTTCGTACGATCCTCCAGCCCACCCGACGCACATCACACCCCTCCGCCCCGCCTTCCTGTACGAACCACCCACCTCCGTGCGCGAAACTGGACGACGGCCCCCGTCCGGACCACGCGAGCACCCGACGCGACCCCGCCCCGGCTCGTCCGCTCCGTCCGCCCGGCGAAGCCGCTCCCCCGTCGCCGCGGACCCGCCCCGCCGTGTGTCCGCACGTCCGCTCACCGAGGCCATGACCAGCACGCCCCCCGCCGCCCCCGCGGCCCCCGCCGAGGACCCGGCCACCACGAGGCCCGTCGGCGTCGTCGAGACCTCGGGCGCCGAGCCGATACCCGAGGCCGGGCGTCACGGCCACCCCCGTCAGCTCCTGTGGACCTGGGCCGCGCCGCAGGTCGGCTGGGCGACCGCGTACATCGGTGTCCTCGCCGTCGCCGCCTTCGGGCTCGGCTTCGGCGAGGCCGTCGCCGCGCTCGTGCTCGGCGCGGCGTTCGGCGCCGTCGCGCACGGGTTCCTCTCCGTGGACGGCCCGCGCTTCGGCGTCCCGCAGATGGTCCTCGGCCGGCTCGCCTTCGGCCACAAGGGCAGCGTGCTGCCCTCCACCGTGAACGCGCTCGTCTCCGGCATCGGCTGGTTCGCGATGAACACGCTCGGCGGGGCCTTCGCGCTCAACTCCCTCACGGGCCTGCCGCCGCTTCCGTCCCTGCTGATCCTCGTCGTCCTCGAAGTGGTCGTCGGGTACGTGGGGCACGACCTCGTGCACCGTTTCGAGCGGTACGCGCTGCCCGTGCTCGCGGTGATCTTCCTGCTCGCGGGCGTGTGGATCTTCAAGGGCGCGCACCTCGGCCACGCGGGTTCCGGCGGTGGTGTGGGCGCGTTCCTGCTCGCGTTCAGCGCGTCGTTCGGCTTCACGGCCGGGTGGAACCCGTGCGCCGCGGACTACGCGCGCTACCTGCCCCGAACGACCTCGCCGCGCGCCACCGGCTGGTACGCGGGCCTCGGCCTGTTCCTGTCCGTGTCCGTCGTCTCGGTGATCGGCGCCGCGTCCGGCACGGTCCTCGCCCCCGAGGGCGCGAGCCCGACCGACGCGTTCACCGGGCAGTTGCCCGGCTGGCTCGCGAACCTCACGCTGCTCGCGATCATCATCGGCGGCATGGCGGCCTCGACGCTCAACGTCTACTCGGCCTCCGTCTCGCTCGCCTCGCTCGCCGTGCGCAGGCTGCCGCGCGGCCTCAACCGCGCGACGCTCACCGCGCTGACGGGCGCGGTCGGCACGGTCGCGGCGTGGGCCTCGCTCGACGACGCGGGCCACGCCTTCGAGTCGTTCCTCCTCGTGATCGCGTACTGGACGGCGCCGTGGCTCGGCGTCGTCCTCGTCGAGCAGTGGCGCCGCCGCCGCACCCCCGGGACGCTGATCGCCCGTCGCCTCGCCGACCGCCGCCACACGAACGCGGCCGGGCTGATCGCCCTGCTCGCGGGCGTCGCGGTGTCGGTCCCGCTCTTCTCCAACCAGGAGATGTACGTGGGCCCGCTGCCCTCGCACTGGCCGGGCCTCGGCGACCTCACCTGCCAGGCCGGCTTCGCGGTGAGCGCCCTGCTCTACGCGCTGCTGGCCCGTACCCCGAAGGAGTCCTGATGCCCACGACGCTCACCACCGAACAGGCCCAGGAGTGGCTGCGCCCCGCGATCGAGGAGGCCCGCCAGGGTCTCGCCGAGGGCGGCGTCCCGATCGGCGCGGCCCTGTACGGCGCCGACGGCACCCTCCTCGGGCGCGGCCACAACCGCCGCGTCCAGGACGCCGACCCGTCCTCGCACGGCGAGACGGACGCCTTCCGCAAGGCGGGCCGCCAGCGCACGTACCGCGGCACGACGATGGTCACGACGCTCTCCCCGTGCTGGTACTGCTCGGGCCTGATCAAGCAGTTCGGCATCACGCGCGTCGTGATCGGCGAGTCCACGACGTTCAAGGGCGGCGAGGACTGGCTGGAGGAACAGGGCGTCGAGATCATCCGCCTGACGGACCCGGAGTGCGTCGACCTGATGACGGAGTTCATCGAGCGCTACCCGGACGTGTGGAACGAGGACATCGGGGAGGAGTGAGGGGCCTTCCCGGGACAGGGACGGGCCGGAGACGGGACGGGGACGGCCGGGGGACGCGCCCTACCGCCCCCGCCAGGCCCCTCCGCCCAGCCCCGCCTCGTCGCCCCGCCCCCGCCCGATCCCGCTGGGCCACCACGCCCGCCTGCCCAGGTCCCGTACCAGGGCCGGGACCAGCAGGGAGCGGACCACGAGCGTGTCCAAGAGGACGCCGAAGGCGACGATGAAGGCGATCTGGGCGAGGAACGAGAGCGGGATGACGCCGAGCGCCGCGAAGGTGGCGGCGAGCACGACGCCCGCCGAGGTGATGACGCCGCCGGTCGAGACGAGGCCGCGCAGGACGCCCTCGCGCGCGCCGTGGTGCGCGGTCTCCTCGCGGACGCGGGACATCAGGAAGATGTTGTAGTCCACGCCGAGCGCGACGAGGAAGACGAAACCGTAGAGCGGCACCGAGGCGTCCGTGCCCGTGAAGCCGAACACGTGGCGGAAGACGAGCGACGAGACCCCGAGCGTCGCGGCGAAGTTGAGGGCGACCGTCGCGACGAGGAGGAGGGGCAGCAGGAGCGCCCGCAGCAGGCCGATCAGGATGGCCAGGATGATCAGCAGGACGACGGGGACGATGAGCGTGCGGTCGTGGGCCGCCGTGTCCTCCGTGTCGATCTGCTGCGCGGTGTAGCCGCCGACGCGCGCGCTCCCGCCGCCCGCTTCCCGCACGGCGGTACGCAGAGCGCGGACGGCGTCCTTGGCCGCCCCGCTGTCCGGGGCCGCCTCCAACGTCGCGTCGATCTCCACGCGGCCCCGCGCGATCTGCGGTTTCCCGCCGGGACGGCCGTCCGCGCCGACCGGCGCCGCCGAGTCCACGCCCGCGACGCCGCGCGCCGCGCGTACGACGGCGTCGGCGCGGTCCGCGTCGGCGAGGATCACGGCGGGCTGGCCCGAGCCGCCGGGGAAGTGCCGGTCCAGGGTCCGCTGGGCGCTCACCGAGGAGGCGTCCCCGACGAACGTCTCGTCGAGCGGGACGCCCGAGGAGCGCAGGGTCGGGGCGAAGGCCGCGAGGGCGAGCAGGGCGACGGTCGTGGCGATCCACAGGCGGCGCGGGAGGCGGTCCACCCAGCCGGCGACGCGCGGCCACAGCCCGCTCCGACCACTCCGGTCGCCGTCCGCGACCGGCCGCTTGGGCCAGTACGCGGCCCGCCCGAGGAGGACCAGTACGGCGGGCAGGAACGTGAACGCCGAGAGCAGCGCGCACCCGATGCCGAGCGCCCCGACCGGTCCGAGCGCGCGGTTGTTGGTCAAGTCGCTGAGGAGCAGGGCGAGAAGACCGAGCGCGACGGTGGCCCCGCTCGCGGCGATCGCGCCCGCCGAGCGGCGCAGCGCGGCCCGGACCGCCACGAACCTGTCGCCGTGCGCGGTCAGTTCCTCGCGGAAGCGGGCCGTCAGGAGCAGCGCGTAGTCCGTCGCCGCCCCGATCACGAGGATCGAGAGGATGCCGCGCACCTGGCCGTCCACGCGCACGACGTCGTGGTCCGCGAGGACGTACACGAGCGCGCTCGCGACGGCGAGGGCGAAGACGGCGCTGAGGATGACGAGGAAGGGCATGAGGACGCTGCGGTAGACGAGCAGCAGGATGACGAGGACGGCGACGAGGGCCACGCCGAGGAGGATGCCGTCGATCCCGGCGAAGGCGTCGGAGAGGTCGGCCTGCGTGGCGGCGGGGCCCGCGATGCCGACCGTCGTGCCGGGCACCTTCTCCGCCTGCGCCCGGATCGCGTCGAGCGTGTCGGGAAGCCTGTCGCCGAGCCCTGGCCGCAGCGGTACGACGCCTTCGAGCGCCTCGCCGTCCTTCGACGGCAGCGCGGGGGACGGCCGCCCGAGCACGCCGTCCGTCCCGGCCGCCCGGCCGAGCGCCCGCGTGGCGGCCTCGCGGGCCCCGGCGCCGAGCCGCCCGCCGTCCTCGGCCGTCCACACGAGCACGGCGGGCAGCGACTCCTCACGGTCGAAGCGCGCGCGCTCGTCGAGCACCTTGGTGGACTCGGCGCTGCGGGGCAGGAAGGCGGCCTGATCATTGGTCGACACCTCCCCAAGCCGCCCGGCGTACGGGCCGCACACGGCACCGGCCCCCAGCCAGAGAAGGAGCAGGAGCAGCGGGACGAGCCAGCGGGCGGCGCGGGGCATGGGGGTCTCCTGGTGGCGACGTGGGCGGCGACCACACCGGTGCCGACGGGGCATTCTGACGCGGGGCCGGAGCCGTACGTCTGCCACGCGCCGCAGCCGCGAAACACGGGACACGCCAGGAGGACGGCGGACCCCGGCGCCGCCTCCCACGTGGCCGACCGGCCCCTCGCACCCCGCCCCCGGGCCGCCCCTCGCCCCGCCTCCCCGCCCCCGCTTCCCGCCAATCTCACTCTTTGCTTTCGCTTGATTGCTTTGCGATTGTTTGGTGCAGCGTTCACGTAAATCGCCTGATCCGCTTTCCCGGCGCCCCGGTTCAGTGGCTGCGGCTCGTCAGTGAGCCGTAAGTGCCCACGTCAGCAAGGGAAGTGGAATCGTCATGGCTGGAACGGGAATGTCCCGGCGGAGACTTCTGGGCTCGGCCGGGGCCGTGGCGGGTGGGGCCGCCGCGCTCAGTCTGCTGCCGCCGAGTGTGCAGGAGGCGGTGGCGGCGGGGCCGCGGCATGGGGGCTCGCTCGACGACGTCGAGCACGTCGTGATGCTCATGCAGGAAAACCGCAGCTTCGACCACTACTTCGGGACCATGCGCGGCGTACGGGGCTTCAACGACCCGCGCGCGCAGCGGCTTTCGACGGGCAAGTCCGTCTTCTACCAGCCGGACGACGTCAACCCCGACGGCTACACGCTCCCGTTCCACCTCGACACGCACTCCACGAGCGCCCAGGCCATCCCCTCCACGAGCCACGCCTGGTCCGTGCAGCACGAGGCGTGGAACAACGGGAAGATGGACAACTGGCTGCCCGCGCACCGCAAGGCGGACGGCAAGAACGGCCCCTACGTCATGGGGTTCTACACGCGGGAGGACATCCCCTTCCAGTTCGCGCTGGCCGAGGCGTTCACCGTCTGCGACAACTACTTCTGTTCCGTGTTCGGGCCCACCTGGCCCAACCGCATGTACTGGATGACGGGAACGCTCGACCCGAACGGCGAGCACGGCGGCCCGATCCTCAACAACACCGCGCCCGCCGGGGGTTACACCTGGACCACGTACGCCGAGCGCCTGGAGGCGGCCGGGGTGAGCTGGAAGGTGTACCAGGAGGACGACGACTACGGCTGCAACATGCTGGAGAACTTCGCGAACTTCCGCAACGCGAAGCCCGGCGACCCCCTGTACGAGAAGGGCGTCCGCCCGCAGCCCACCGGCACCTTCGAGGCCGACGCCCGCGCCGGCAAACTCCCCACCGTCTCCTGGATCATCTGTACCAGCGAGCAGTCCGAGCACCCCGACTACCTCCCCGCCGCGGGCGCCGACTACGTCGCCTCGAAGATCGAGGCCATCGCCTCCAACCCGGAGTTGTGGCGCAAGACGGCGTTCATCCTCAACTACGACGAGAACGACGGCCTGTTCGACCACGTCGTGCCGCCCACGCCGCGCCCGGGCACGCCCGACGAGTTCGTGCAGGGGCTGCCCGTCGGGGGCGGCTTCCGGGTGCCGTGCGTCATCGTCTCGCCGTGGACCGTCGGGGGGTACGCGGCGGGCGAGGCGTTCGACCACACCTCCGTGCTCCAGTTCCTGGAGCGCGTGACCGGCGTGCGCGAGCCCAACATCAGCCAGTGGCGCCGCCGCACCTTCGGCGACCTCACCTCCGCCTTCGGTTTCCGCTCCCCCGCCCCCCGTCCCCCGCACCTGCCCGAGGACACCGCCGAGCAGCTGGAGGAGGCGAAGCACGAGGTGGAGACGCTGCCGAAGCCGACCCTGCCGGGGACCTCGACGCAGAAGGTGCCGCGCCAGGAACCGGGCCGCAGGCCCCGCCGCTGAACGCCCGCGACACCACGAACGCCCGCCCCGTACGCGTACGTACGGCGGCGGGCGTTCGTGTGCCGCGAGGCGCAAGGGGCTCACACCCCCGCGTACGAGTGCTTCCCCGTCACGAAGATGTTGACCCCGTAGTAGTTGAAGAGCCAGCACGCGAAGGCGAGCAGCGCCAGGTAGGCGGCCTTGCGGCCCTTCCAGCCGGCCGTCGCGCGCGCGTGCAGGTACATCGCGTAGGCGACCCAGGTGATGAAGGACCACGTCTCCTTCGGGTCCCAGCCCCAGTAGCGGCCCCACGCGTCGCCCGCCCAGATGGCGCCCGCGATGATCGTGAACGTCCACAGCGGGAAGATCGCCGCGTTGATGCGGTACGAGAACTTGTCGAGCGAGGCCGCGGCGGGCAGCCGCGACAGCACCGACTGCGCGAACTTGCCGGGCGTGCCGCCGGCCGCGATCTTCGCCTCGTAGTGGTCGCGGAAGAGGTAGAGGATCGTCGCGACGGCGGCGACGTAGAACGCGGCACCGCAGAAGATCGCCGTCGAGACGTGAATCCACAGCCAGTACGAGTGCAGCGCGGGCACGAGCTGGTCGCTCGCCGTGTAGAGCACCGTCGTCGCGAGGCCGAGGTCGAGCAGCACCGTGAGGGTCAGCGGCAGCGTCAGCCAGCGCACGTTCTTCTTCGCGAGCATGAGCCCGAGGAACACCGCCACGGCCACGGCCGAGAAGGTGATCGAGAACTCGTACATGTTGCCCCACGGCGCGCGCCGCACCGAGAGCGCGCGGGTGAGGACGCCGCCCACGTGGATGAGGAAGGCGAGCACGATGAACGAGACCGACATCCGGCCCCAGATGTCGCCCTTCTCGCTCCCGCCCGCCGCGCCGGGCCCGTCCGGCACGTCGCGGCTGCCGGACGCGGCGCGCGTGACGACCTCCGGGCGTTCCAGGACGGCCGTGCTGCCGCCCTTGCGGACCGCGACGGCGGGCGCCGC
>NZ_JAAGLR010000536.1 GCF_010548245.1 Streptomyces sp. SID11385 | reverse complement strand
GCGGATCGTGAGCGTCCGCGCGCCGCGCGCGGCGACCGCCGGATCGTGCGTGATGACCAGCACCGTCATCCCCTCCTCGTGCAGCCTGGCGAGCAGATCGAGCACCGCCGAGGCGTTGTGGCTGTCGAGATTGCCGGTCGGCTCGTCGCACAGCAGCAACGAGGGCCGGGCCACGAGCGCCCGCGCGACCGCGACCCGCTGCCGCTCGCCGCCCGAGAGCCGGGTGGGCAGCGCGCCGAGCCGGTGGCTGAGCCCGACCCGTACGAGCGCCTCCTCGGCCGCCGCGCGCCGCTGCCCGCGCGGCACCCCGTTGTAGACCATGGCGAGCAGCACGTTCTCCAGCGCCGAGCGGTGCGGCAGCAGGTGGAAGGACTGGAAGACGAAGCCGATCCGCCGCCCGCGCAGCGCGGTGCGGTCCCGGTCGGGCAGCGCGCCGGTGTCGATCCCGTCGAGCAGGTACCGGCCGCTCGTGGGCAGGTCGAGCAGGCCCACGAGGTTGAGGAAGGTCGACTTCCCCGAGCCGGAGGGCCCCACGACGGTCACGAACTCGCCCCGCTCGATGTCCAGTTCGCAGGGGCGGAAGGCGGGCACGGGCGGTGGCCCCGGGTAGGTGAGCGCGGTGCCGCGGAAGGAGATGACGGGCGCCGTGGCGGGTCCCTGCCGAACCCGGGGGACCCTCACTTCGCTTCCCCCTTCGCCGCGCGCACGCCTGTGACGACCTTGTCGCCCTCGTCGAGGTGCGTGCCCGCCGCCGGGCGGACCTCCACGTAGCCGTCGCCCGTCGTGCCGGGCGAGACGCGGACCGTACGCTGCCTGCCGCCCGTCGACACGACGGTCACGACGGTGCGGCCGTCGCTGCGGGTGCTGAGCGCGGTGACCGGGACGACGAGGGAGTTCCCCTTCGACGCGGCGGCCTCCACGGTGAGCCGCACCTCCTGGCCCACGAGCGCGGCGGGCAGCGCCTTATCCGTCTCGACGGTCACGGGGTACCCCTCCTCGCCGCCCTGCGCCGCGCCGGGGTCCTGCCCCTGACCGGCGGCGTTGGCTCCGCCGCCGTCGCCTTCCGCGACATCGAGCGTGCCGGAGACGGTCCGCACCCGGCCCGCGTACTCGGTGCCGCTGCGCTCGTCGAGCACGCCCACCTTCTGCCCGCTCCTGACCAGGCCCTTCTGCGCCTCCTGGAGGAGCCCGCGCACCGCGAGCCGCCCCGCCGACACCGTCATGACCTTGCCCGTCACGATCCCGCCGAGCGTCGCGGAGACGCTGTCGACGCGCGCGGGGAAGGCGGAGAGGTAGACGACCTCGGCGGCGGGGAGCATCGGCCCCGCGGCGGCCTGCGTGGTCGCGAGGCGTTCGCGCGCCCTGGCCAGGTCCTCGGCGGCGCGGCTCTCGGCGCGCTCGGTACCGGCGTTGCGGTCCTTGGCGAGTGCGTCGTGCGCGTCCTCCCAGGCGCGTTCCGCCCCCGTCACCGCGTCCTCGGCCGCGTCGGTGCCGCCCCCGTCCTCCGCCTCCTGGCCCCCGGCCGGGACCGGGGCGTAGCCGATCGCGGCGTAGAAGGCGGTGAGCGCGGTCTTGGTGCCGGGGCCGAAGGTGCCGGAGGCGTCGGAGCCGGTGCCGTGGCCGAGCGCGCGCAGCGCGGACTGGAGCTGGGCCACGTCGTCGCCGTGCGCGCCCGGCGTGAGGTCGCGGTAGACCGGGACCCTGCCCTTCAGCGCGAAGACGGGCCGCCCGGAGATCTCCGCGACGACCTGCCCGGCCCGCACGGTGCTCCCCACCGCCAGTGGCGCCTTCGTGACGACCGAGCCCGTCGTCCCCGCCGCCGCGCCCGCCGCCGGGGTCACGTCGGCCGACTGTCCGGCCACGACCGTGCCGCGCAGCACCACGGAGTCCTTCACGCTGCGCCGCTCGACGGGCGCGGTGAGCACGTCCTGCGGCGGCGCCTTCGCGTCGGCGGCGGCCTGCGCGGGGGACTTCACGAGGAAGGAGGCCCCGATCCCGGCACCGGTGAGCAGCACGGCCCCGGCGGCGAAGGCGGCGACCCAGCGACGGCGCCGGGTGAGGCCGGATTCGGTGAGGCGGGGTTCGGTGGGGACGGATTCGGCGGGGCCGGATTCGGTGAGGGCGGGGGAGGCGGAGGCGTCCGCGGGGGTGTCCGCGGGGGTGCCGCCGGAGGGGGCGGCGGGATCGTAGGGCTCGTACGGCCGACCGGGCTGGTCGGACGCGTACGGCTGATCGGGCTGGCCGGGCTGGTCGGCTGGCCGGGGTCCGCGGCCTGAGCCGGGCGGGCGGTGGCGGGCGGTACGGGACACGGGGCGACTCCGGATCGGTCGGCGGCCCGCCACCGGGGTGGCGGCGGCGGGCGGGGAAGGTCGAGGCGGGGGAGTGCGGCGACTCCCCCGCGAAGCGGGCGCGTTCGGCGCGGCGGCGGTCAGTTCACCCCGGCGAGCGCCTTCAACTGCCGCTCCCGCTGCTTCTTCACCTCGGCGAGCGCCTCCGCGTTCGCCTCGATCATCTGGTTCTGGTACGCGCACTCGACGGTGAACCAGATGCCGACGACGTTGTTGCTCGCCTTGCACTCCGCGTCGGCGGTCGCGACCCGCTTCTCCTCGGCGGAGGCGTACTCCGACTTCTGCCAGCGCGGGTCGTCGCCGGCCTTCATCGGGTCGGCGTAGTCGTAGCCCTGCTTCTTCATGCACCCGGACCACTTGGCGAAGGCGGCGCGCACGCGCTTGTCGTTGTACGACCTGGCCCAGCTGTCGGTGTTGATCTTCGTGGCGACGGGTGCCTCGCCATAGCTCTGCGGGGCGCCGCCGCCGAGCTTCCTGGCGGCCTCGCCGACGCAGCCGCCGCGCGGGACCTTCTTCCCGCCCACGATCTGGCCGCCCCGCGCCTCGGCGCTGCCGGGCTTCACGGTGGGATCGTCGGTGCCGTTCAGCGCGATGCTCTCCTGCGGCGACAGTTCCTGGGGCCGTGTCCTGCTCGTCCGTCCCGCTCCTTGCGAACCGGCCGGCTTGTAGCCGTGCGTCGCCGTCTCCTTCGCGTCGGTCGAGCCGTACCGCAACTGCGTGCGGCTCTGCGGGTGGTACGCGTTCAGCGGGGCGGGCGTGTTGTAGGTGAAGCCGAATCCGGCCATGCACCGCGTCCGCAGCTTCGCCGCGGCCTGCTCGAAGGACTGCGCCTCGTCGTCGCTCGGCAGGTAGGGCTCGATCGGCAGGGACTTGTCGGTGACGGAGACGAGCCGCGGAATCGAGTGCGTCGCCGGGACCTCGTTCGCCGCCCCGCCGTTCGCCGCCTTGGCGTCGCTTCCGTCCCCGCCGCCGTCGGAGCCGCAGCCGCTCACCGCGGTGGCGAGGGCGAGGACGAGGAGGAGAGGTGCGAGGGCGGCGGGCCTGCTTCTCTTGCGCATGGGGAGGAATCCTTCGCGAAAGCGGGGTGAGGACAAGGGCGTTGAGCGCTACCGGCGTCAGGTGGACGCCTCGGCACGGGCATCGCGTTACGGGCGGAGCGCACGTTTTCTCCGTCGTGCCGCACGGCCGCCACCGGACCGCACGCCACACGGCCGCGGTCGTGCCGCACGGCCGCCGGCGGACCGCACCGCCGCGGTCGTCGTCCCGCGCGCCGTCCGGTGCGGCACACGTGAAGACCCCGTCCGCGCACGGGGATTGCTCGCGCGCGGACGGGGAAGGGGCCGTGCAGGGCCCGCCCGTGCTCCGGTACGGTGCGGTGCCGGGGTGCGCTGCCCAGCTGCATTGGGCAGCGCACCCCTGGTCTTCTCCGCGGGACGTGCGGGGCAGGGGCGGTGGGCCGGCCTAGTAGAACTTGCCGGAGGCGTTGTCGTTCTTCAGGTCGGGGTTGAGGTTCGCCTGCCCGTAGGCGGGGATGCCCTGGGACGTCCCCTGGTAGCCGCTGTTGTAGTAGATGCGGATGCCGTTGTAGCTGTCCCAGTTGTCCACCGAAGCGGTGTTGTTCTTCACCGAGAGCCCGGCGCCCGCGGAACCGGCCGCGCTCGCGCTGAAGTAGTAGTTCGCGTAGTTGGGGATGTCGAAGTACTGGCGGTAGAAGGCGCCCTTGTAGTTGCTGTTGTAGTACAGGCAGGCGTAACCGCTCGTGCAGGTCTCGGCCGCGTTGGCGGTACCGCTGGTGGCGAGGCCGATCCCGAGGGCGCTGAGCCCGGTCGCCGCGAGCGCGACGAACTTTCTGGCACGCATGGACGTGTCCCTTTCGCGAGAGCCCGGTGGGCTCCGGTGATGGCGGACGTGTCCCTGCCGGAACCGTGTCCGCCCTGAAGGCGTCCGGGGGCAGGCGTGCGTGGTCGGCGGACAGGTGTCCGCAGACCGGCCGCGTACGAACAGGCGCTCGCATCCCCCGTGGCCGCAGTGACTTTAGACCGGCACGGGTGCGAGCTCGCAAAGGATTTGGCAATGGCTGAATCTGCTTGTCGTGCAACGGAGTTGGCCTCCGGAGTGCGCTCCCTCGCCGTCCGGGCCTCCTACGTCGGCCTAAACCTCGGCGCGCCACTTCCCCGGCCGCCCCGCGCGCCCGCACACGTCTCCGCGGATTCTCCAGGATGGCTGTAATCAGCCCCCGCGGTGCACCGGGCTCGCCCGCCAACACCGCTGTGACCTGCGCGAATGTGGAAGTCGACTCTCCTCTTCCGTCGCCGGGCGGCGCGCACCGCGCACGGCGCTGGCGCGATCGAGCCGCCGCTTCTAGGCTGTGCGGTGATTTCGGGGTACACGCGTACGGGTGCCGCCATGACGCGCGGACGCGACAGCACACACGGGGGAACACCATGACGACGACCGACCCGGCACCCGCGCCCGCGGAAGCCCTCCGCCCGCGCCGGCTGCGCTCCACCACCGTCGTGCTCGGCGGCATGGGCCTGCTCGCCGTCGCCCTCTCCGCCTGCGGCTCCGACCCGGACCGCCGCTGTGTCGACCGCGACAGCTACACCATCGACGGCTACAAGGTCCTGGCCGACAAGAACTGCCGTACGACGAGCGGCGGTACGAAGACGAAGACCACGAGCGGCGTGAAGAGCGCCACCGCCACCCGCCCCGCCTGGTACTACGACTCCGAGGCCAAGAGCGGGCGCGCCGACTACGGCACCTTCTCGCAGGACAGCGCGATCCAGCGCGGCGGCCTCGGCTGCGACGACGACAACGACGGCGGCGGGTACGGGGGCTGAGCCGGACCGGAGCGCACCGATCATGGAACGCCGCACCATCGAGCCCCGCCCCAACTGGCAGGAGACCGTCGAGGAACAGGGCCTCATCTACCCGCTGACCCGGTACCCCGACGGCGAGTTCCGCCCCTACTGGGACGAGAGCGCCTACTACGTCTTCACGCTGCCCGAGGTCGAGGCGCTGGAGGAGACGGTCGAGGAACTGCACGAGCTGTGCCTCGCGGCGGCCGAGCACATCGTCTCCCACGACCGCTTCGCCGACCTCGGTCTCACCGACGCCCGCCAGACGGAGCTGATCGCCGAGTCCTGGCGCCGCCGCGCCGAACTCCCCTCCCTCTACGGCAGGTTCGACCTGCGCTACGACGGCCGCGGCCCCGCCAAGCTGCTTGAGTACAACGCGGACACGCCGACCTCGCTCGTGGAGGCGGCGAGCCCGCAGTGGTTCTGGATGGAGGAGCGCTTCCCCGGGGCCGACCAGTGGAACTCGCTCCACGAACGCCTTGTCGACGCCTGGCGCCGCCAGGCGAAGCTCCTCCCGCCGGGGCCCGTGCACTTCGCGCACTCGGTCTCGGACATCCTCGGCGAGGACCTCATGACCGTGGCCTATCTGCGCGAGACCGCCGCGCAGGCCGGGCTCGACACCGAGGCGATCGCCGTCGAGGACCTCGGCTGGGACCCGCTCTCGCGCCGCTTCGTGGACCTCCGGCTCCGGTTCGTCCGGGCCTGCTTCAAGCTCTACCCCTGGGAATGGCTCGCGAAGGACCGCTTCGCACCGCACGTCCAGGAGACCCTGGACAACGGCGGCGGCACGGGCTCGACGCTGTGGATCGAGCCCGCGTGGAAGATGCTCCTGTCCAACAAGGCGCTCCTCGCGATCCTCTGGGAACTCTTCCCGGGCCACCCGAACCTGCTCCCCGCCTACCTCGACGGGCCGCGCGAACTCGCCACGACGGGCGGCTACGCGGCGAAGCCGCTCTTCGGCCGCGAGGGCGCGGGCGTCACGCTCCACGAACCCGGCGCCGCGCCCCGTACGCGTACCGAGGGCGAGGACCCGCTCTGCTACCAGGCCCTCGCCCCGCTCCCGGACTTCGACGGGAACAAGGTCGTGCTCGGCGCGTGGGTCGTCGAGGACGAGGCCGCCGGACTCGGCATCCGCGAGTCCTCGGGCCTCGTCACCGACGAGTACGCGCGCTTCCTGCCGCACGTGATCCTGTAGGTCCTGCGGGAACGGCGGTCAGTGGCAGTGCCCGTGGCGTCCCAGCGTCGTCACCGGCTCCGCCCCCGGCCGCGTCCACTGCGGTACGGGGCGGCTGGTCTCTCCCCACCCGGCCGTCCCCTCGGCGTCCGTGCGCCAGTACCAGCACGGATCGTTCCCCTCGGGCCACCCCTCCGGCGTCTCCTCCCACGCCTCGCCGCGCCCGTACGGCGTCCGGTCGAGCAGCGCGAACGTCCCGCTGAACGCCTCGTTGCCGCGCCCCGTCGTCGTGTACGTGAGGAAGACGCGGTCCCCGTCGCGCAGGAACGCCGACAGGTTCCCCATGCCGCCGCCGAGGGGCACGCCGGTGTCGCGCAGCGAGTACCACGGCTGCCGGTACCCCATGAAGTCCACGTACGGGCCCAGTTCGTCCCAGGGACCGGACGCGAGGAAAGCGAAGGAGACGCCGCGCGCCTCCAGGTAGGGCGTCGTGACCTTGAGGTGCCAGGCCGCGTTCGTGCACCCCTCGCACTGGCCCTGCGGCGGCGCGCCGTCGTACCACATGTGCTGGTAGGTGAGCAGTTCGTTCCGTCCCTCGAAGAGGTCGACGAAGGCCACCGGCCCCTGGGCGCCGACGACTTCGGCCCTCCCGTCGATCTCGGTCATCGGCAGCCGGCGCCGGGCCGCCGCGAGCGCGTCGCCCTCGTGCGTGTGCGCCTTCTCGCGCGCGAGCAGCGCGTCCCTGGCCTGCTGCCAGGTCTCCATGTCCACGAGGGGCGGCTGAGCGGGGGGTGTCGTCATGGGTGTCCTCCGTACGGGTTCCTGAGGGGTGGACCTGCGGGGCGCCCGGAACTCATCGCTCCTCAGCCGACGACGGCCGCGAGCTGGTCGAGCCCCCAGTCCAGATCCTCCTCGCTGATCACCAGCGGGGGCGCGAGGCGGATCGTCGAGCCGTGCGTGTCCTTCACGAGCACCCGGCGGTCCAGGAGCCTCTCGGACAGCTCGCGGCCCGTGCCGAAGGCCGGGTCCACGTCCACGCCCGCCCACAGCCCGCGCCCCCGTACCTCCCTGACCGCCCCGCCGTCCGCGACGAGTTCCGCGAGCCGCGCGTGCATCCGTTCGCCGAGCCGCGCCGCGCGCGCCTGGAACTCGCCGCTCTCCAGGAGCGCGATCACCTCGATCGCGACCGCGCACGCGAGCGGGTTCCCGCCGAACGTCGAGCCGTGCTCGCCCGGCCGGAAGACGCCGAGCACGTCCCAGTCGGCGACGACGGCCGAGACCGGCACGACCCCGCCGCCGAGCGCCTTGCCGAGGATGTACACGTCGGGCACGACGCCCTCGTGCTCGCACGCGAAGGTACGGCCCGTACGGCCCAGGCCCGACTGGATCTCGTCCGCCATCAACAGCACCCCGCGCTCCCGCGTCAGCTCCCGCACCGCCGGGAGATAGCCCTCCGGGGGCACCAGGACGCCCGCCTCGCCCTGGATCGGCTCGATGAGCACGGCGACGGTGTTGTCCGTGATCGCCTCGCGCAGCGCGGTGAGGTCCCCGTACTGCACGACGTCGAAGCCCGGCGTGTACGGGCCGAAGTGGTGGCGGGCCTCGTGGTCGCTGGAGAAGCTGACGACCGTCGTCGTGCGGCCGTGGAAGTTGTTCCGCGCCACGACGATCTTCGCCGTGCCCTCGGGGACCTCCTTGATCTCGTACCCCCACTTCCGCGCCGTCTTCACGGCCGTCTCGACGGCCTCCGCGCCCGTGTTCATCGGCAGCACGGCCTCCTTGCCGCACAGCGCGGCGAGCCGCGCGCAGAACTCGCCGAACCGGTCGTGGTAGAAGGCGCGGGACGTCAGCGTGACCCGGTCGAGCTGGGCCTTCGCGGCGGCGAGGAGCCGGGTGTTGCCGTGGCCGAAGTTGAGCGCCGAGTAGCCGGCGAGCATGTCGAGATAACGGACGCCCTCGATGTCCGTCATCCAGGCGCCCTCGGCGGAGGAGACGACGACGGGGAGCGGGTGGTAGTTGTGCGCGGCGTGCCTCTCGGCGGCGGCGATCTGCTGCTCGGTCTGCGTGGCCATGGGGAACGGCTCCGTCCGTCCGGCGATACGGGTACGCCTCTCTGTACCGCCGCGGACGGGCTCAGTGCCGCAACTTCGCCGGAATTCACCCCACCCGGTACCCCGGCACCGACGGCCACCGCACCGTCAGGACCACCGACTCCTCCTCCGCGAGCCACGAGTGGTCCACGCCCCTGCCCCACACCACGTAGTCGCCCTGTTCCTCCAGCAGCACGCTGCGGCCCGGCAGTTCGACGCGGAACCGGCCGCTGATGAGGACGAGCAGCGCCTCGCGCACCTCGCCCCGCACCCACTCGGCACGCGTGTCGCCCGGTGGGTGCACGCCCCACTTGATCTCCACGGCCTCGCTGTGCCGGGGGTCGCCCTCGGGCTTGAAGTGGCCGAGGAGCCAGCCGCGGTCGAGGGCCGCGTCCTTGCCCGCCTTGCCCACGTAGACGCTGCCGTCGGCCACGGGGACGCTGCCGTCGGTCGCCGGGAGGTTCTCGTCGTTCATGGCCCGGGACGTTACCGGCGGCCCCGCCGCCACCCGCGCCCGCTCCCCGAAACCTGCTGCCGTTTACCGCCCCGTACCTGAGACAATGGGCCGCATGGCCTCTGAACGTTCTCGTGTGCTCTCCGGAATCCAGCCCAGCGCGGGCTCGTTCCACCTCGGCAACTACCTGGGCGCCGTCCGCCAGTGGGTGGCCCTCCAGGAGTCGTACGACACGTACTACATGCTCGCCGACCTGCACGCGATCACGGTCGCGCAGGACCCCGAGGCGCTGCGCGCCAACACCCGGCTCTCGGCGGCGCAGATCCTCGCCGCCGGGGTCGACCCCGAGCGCAGCGTGCTCTTCGCGCAGAGCCACGTGCCCGAGCACGCCGAGCTGGCCTGGATCATGAACTGCCTCACCGGCTTCGGCGAGGCGTCCCGCATGACGCAGTTCAAGGACAAGGCCGCGAAGCAGGGCGCCGAGGGCACCACGGTCGGGCTCTTCACGTACCCCGTCCTCCAGGTCGCCGACATCCTCCTCTACCAGCCCCAGCAGGTCCCGGTGGGCGAGGACCAGCGCCAGCACGTCGAGCTGACCCGCGACCTCGCCGAGCGCTTCAACGCGCGCTACGGCCAGACCTTCGTCGTCCCCGAGGCGTACATCCTCAAGGAGACGGCGAAGATCTACGACCTCCAGGAACCGACCGCGAAGATGAGCAAGTCGGCCGCGTCGCCCAAGGGCCTCGTCAACCTCATGGACGAGCCGAAGGCCACCGCGAAGAAGATCAGGAGCGCCGTCACCGACACCGGCAGCGAGATCCGCTTCGACCGCGAGAACAAGCCCGGCGTCAGCAACCTCCTCAACATCTACGCCAACCTCACCGGGCTCACGGTGCAGGCCCTGGAGGAGAAGTACGAGGGGAAGCTGTACGGGGCGCTCAAGACCGACCTCGCCGACGTCGTCGTGGACTTCGTCACGCCCTTCCGCGACCGCACGCAGGAATACCTCGACGACCCGGCCACGCTCGACAAGATCCTCGCCGCGGGCGCCGAGAAGGCCCGCGAGGTCGCCGCGCCGACGCTCGCCGACGCCTACGACAAGGTCGGCTTCCTGCGCCCGGCGCGCTGAACTGCGCTTTTCCGGGTCGTCGCGGACGTGCGACGCCCTCGCGCCCCCGACCCCGTCGCCGTACGGGGTCGGGGACGGCGTGCGCGGGGGACGCGCACGCGGGCGGCGGGGGAGCGCGGCGCGGGGGCTCACGCGCGGAGCGCGTGCGGCGCACGGGCGGCGCGTGACACCAGGCACACACCGGGGGCCTTGGCCGTGCCGGGTGCGGGCGCGACACTTGCCGTACCGGACCGGGACCGTACAGACCGCGCACAGCGGACACACCGCCCACGCGGCAGTCGCGGACCCGGCGGTGGAGACTCACACGAGGAGAGGGGAGTGGACGTGGGCTCGGTCACGCTCGGCGTCTCGATCGCGGTCCCGGAGCCTCATGGCAGCCGCCTCCAGCGACTGCGCGCGGACTTCGGGGACCCGGCCGCGCACGGTATCCCGACCCACATCACGCTGCTTCCGCCCACCGAGGCACCCGCCGAGGCGCTGCCCGCCGTCGAGCGGCACCTCGCCGAGGTCGCCGCGAACGGCAAGTCCTTCCCGCTGCGCCTCGAAGGCACCGGGACCTTCCGCCCCGTCTCGCCCGTCGTGTACGTACGGGTCGTCGAGGGCCCGGACGCGTGCGCGTGGCTCCAGAAGCAGGTACGCGACGCCTCGGGACCCGTCGCGCGCGAGCTCCAGTTCCCGTACCACCCGCACGTGACGATCGCGCACGGCATCGCCGAGGAGGCGATGGACCGCGCGCAGACCGAGCTGGCCGACTACGAGGCCGCCTGGGACTGCACGGGCTTCAGCCTCTACGAGCAGGGCCGCGACGGCGTGTGGCGCCGCCTGCGCACCTTCTCCTTCGGCGCGGGCGCGGTCCCGAGCCAGCCCCTGAGCCCGGACGAGGCCCCGCACCCGATCGGCTGAGGGCCCCGCCCGGGCGGTGACGCCGGGGTTTTCAGACCGGCAGCCGCCGGAAGAGCGGGCGCGGGAGGTGCCGCAGTCCCGCCATCACCGGGCGCAGCGTCGCGGGGACCCACACCGTCTCGCTGCCGCGCCGCAGACCGCGCTCCACCGCCTCCGCGACCGCCTCCGGCGTCGTCGCGAAGGGCCCGTCGAGGCCGAGCACCCCGTTCGCGTACTCCTCGGGCACGGCCTGGCCCGCGCGGCGGCTGCGCACGACGCCGGGGCGCACGACGAGGACGCGCACGCCCGTCCCGTACAGCGCGTCGCCGAGGCCCTGCGCGAAGGCGTCGAGCCCCGCCTTCGAGGAGCCGAAGATGAAGTCCCCGCGCCGCACGCGTTCGCCCGCCGCCGAGGAGAGCACGACGAGCGCCCCGTGCCCCTGCGCCTGGAGCCCCATCCCGCACACGAGCCCCGCCGAGACGGCGCCCGTGTAGTTCGTCGCGGCGACGCGCGCGGCGGCGGCCGGGTCGGCCTCGTCGTTGAGCTGGTCGCCCGCGAGGCCGAAGGCGAGGAGCACGAGGTCGACGGGCCCCTCGGCGAAGACCTTGCCGAGCACCTCGGCGTGCGAGGCGGGGTCGAGCGCGTCGAAGTCGACCGTGTGCGTCGTGGCGCCGAGGGCGCGCAGTTCGGCGGCG
>NZ_JAAGLR010000493.1 GCF_010548245.1 Streptomyces sp. SID11385 | reverse complement strand
GGTCGAACGGGTCACGTACCGGGCGCGCCGCGCCCCGGGGCGGGGGTCGCGCCGTGCGCCGCCGTACCGCCGACCGGCTCGGTGGCGTCGTGGAGGTGCAGCGCGCGCAGCGCGGCCTCCATGGCGAACCGGTGCTCGGGGTCCTCCAGGCGGTGCCCGAAGTGCGCCTCCAGGTTGCGCAGCCGGTAGCGGACCGTCTGGGCGTGCACGCCGAGCGCGTCGCCCACCTGGTCCGCCGTGCCCCGCGTGGTGAGCCACGCGTGCAGCGTCTCCACGAGCCGGGCACGGCGGGTCCCCGAGACCTTCGCCAGCGGGGACAGCTCGCGCCGCGCGACCTCGCGCACGAGGGGGAGGTCGGAGAGCAGCCACAAGGCCATGAGGTGGTCGGCGGTGCGCAGGTACGGGGTGTCGGGGACGACGCCCTCGTCGACGAGCTGGAGCGCGCGTCGGGCCCAGCGCAGCGAGTCCGCCGCGTGGACGGTGGGCACGGTGAGCCCGATGGCGAGACGCCCGTCGAGCACCGCCGTCTCCAGCATGGTGTGCCGCTCCGGGGTGAGCGGACCGGGGACGAGCAGATGGGGCTGGGGCGCGCCGAGGTCGCAAAGGACATCGGCGGCGAGCCCCGCCTGTGTGTGCTCGGGTGCCGGAGCGCGCAGCGCGACCATGGTGACCTCGTCCGGCACCTGCCAGCACGCCTGCTCGCACAGGTCGTTGATGGTGGCGTGATGGACCGGGGTGCCGGCCAGGAGCAGGTGCAGGAGCCGTCTTCGCACCATCTCGCCCCCGGCACCCGCCCGCGCCTCCATGTACCCCTCCAGGGACAGCGCTTCGAGTTCCCCGATGTAGGAGAAGAGCGCCTCGGCGAAGGTCAGGAGCAGCTCGGGCGAGAGGTCGAAGCGGCGGCCCAGGGACTTCGCGCGGCGCAGCGCGACGCGGGCGCCGAGGCGGTAGGCGCTCTGAAGGGTGTTGAGGTCGCGGCCCTCGTACGCCTCGACCCGGCCGAACTTGCGGAGCAGTTCGTCCCGGCTCGCGGTGGAGGCGCCCGGGTCGGCGACGCGGTCGACGAAGCCGTTGAGGCTCTTCTCGACCCCCTGCCGGATCGCCGCCTCGTCGGGGCCGTCGAGCAGCCCCGCGTACTCCGGGAAGGCGCGCGTCACCTCGACCCCGATCTCCTTGATCAGCCCGGGGATCTCGGGACGCATGATCCGTGCGAACTCCCGCGGTAACGGACCGGGGGAGTCCTCGACCTCGGTGGTGCGGGTCGGCAGTTGCACGGCAGCCTCCTTGCTGTCCGGGCGCCCGGGTGGGGCCGGGCGCGAGGGCGCCTGAAGTGGCGCCGCGCCCTCGCGACCGCCAGGTGCGTACCGATGGGGAGTTCTGGTGGGAGCTACTGAAGGTAGAGCAACTGTCGCTTGTTGTACACAAGTTGTGCGGGATTTGCTGGTGAGGTGTGGCGGCTTGTGGGGAGTGCGGGGGTCAGGAGGACGAGTCCGGCTTGATACTGGGCAGTTCGGGGAGGGCCGGTGGGCAGGCGACGGGGAACTCGCCGGGCAGGCAGGTGGGTGCCTGGTTCATCCGGATCTCGTTGCCGGGACCGCTGATGGCCGCCGTGAACAGCCCGTTGAGGTTCTCCCCGCCCGTGCCGCAGCCGGTGAAGGCGGGGATGTCCACCTTCCCGGTGAGCAGACCGCCCGAGAAGACGTTCACGTAGGGGTATTCCTTCGAGAACATGTTGCCGTTGAGCACGACACGGAAGCTCTTCTCGGTCCGGCAGGACGGGCCGACGTCGAGCGGCGTGCCGTTGACCTTGACGTCGTGCAGGCGCAGCGACTGCCGGAAGGCCACGTAGTTGACGGCCGTGGTGGGGTCGATCGTGTGGGGCTGCGAGGTGAGGATGGTGATCTGGCTCGTCTCGAAGGAGACGGCCGCGCTCACCGGCACGAAACCGAAGCTGAGGAAGGTGGAGCGGGCGTCCGGAAGGTCGAGTTCGGCCAGGGACCAGATCTGGCTGTACCCGTCCAGGTCCAGTGGATCGGGGCTCCAGCCGCCGCCCTCGGAGCGCACGACGCCGCGCACGTGCATCAGCCCCGGTGTGCCGGCCAGGTCGTTGATGATCATCGAGCCGTTCTGCTTGCGCACCGTGCTCAGCCCCACGGCGTAGGCGCACATCGGGATGCCCTCCAGATCGGTCACCGTGTGGCGGTAGGGCGGCGGCGGTTCCCCGACGCTCGTGTCGAGTTTCCCGGTGGGCATGTGCGCGCAGTCGTCGTCCTGGACGGGCGGGGGCTCCGCGGCGCTCCGGGGGGCAACGGTGACGTTGCCCGTCCCGCTCTCCTCCTCCTCCTTCTTCGTCGGCGGCTCCGCGGACGGCGTCCCGGCGGGGGCGGAGGGTTCGGCGCTCTCGGGAACCGAGAGGCGCGCCACCTCGCGAGCCCCGTGCGGTGCGGGCGCGCACGAGAGCGAGACGGGTGCCCCCACGTCGGGGGTGAGCGTGAGCGTCAAGGCACCGGCGAGCAGGCGGAGCGTGCCGGAGGCGTTCACCGTGACGGTGGGCACCTCGCCGGTGTGGGCCAGGACCAGGGTGTCGCCCGTCGGCGGGAGCGCCGTCCCGGGAGCGGTCGTCCGCCAGGTGGCCTGTGCCCGCTCCTGACCCTGCACGGCCTCGATCGCCAGGGTCGACGTGCTCTCCACGGCGGTGGCGGACGGGAAGAGATCCGCGGTCCCGGCGCGCGGCACGGAGACCTCCACTCCGACATCGCCCGCCTCGATCGGCTTGCCCGCCACGGCGGAGCCCGGCAGGTGGGTCGACACCTCGACCCGGGCCGCCAGGTCGGCCGAGGGGACGCCGTTGTGGTCGGGCAGCCCGCACGAGTAGTCCAGGTCCGCGCCGGTGGCGACGGGAGCGGTGTCCGCGGCGCTGGACCCCGTTCCGGAGAGCAGACCCACGAGCAGAGCCGTCGCGGTCGCACTGGCGAGACGCGCCGTGTGCGGGCGTGCGCCTCTTCTGGTGATGGTGGGCATCCGTCTTCCTTCCCGCGTGCCTTGTCCTGGTCCTCCCCGGCGGTTCGGCGCGGCCGGGGCCGTGGCGAAAACGACGCATGCGCCTGCGCCCGCCGCCGGCCCGGGCCGGTGACGGGCGCAGGCGCGCGCTCAGCGGGTCACGGCGAGGTGATCGTCTGCTGGGCCGTGAGGACGTAGTTGGCCAGGAAGTCGGCGTGGGCGCCCGCGGTGATCAGGCCCAGGCAGCTCGCACCGGCGCCCGCGGCGAGGGAACCGCCGCCGGTGATGTGCAGGGTCTTGGTGGTGTTCTCGTACCAGCCGTTCGTGGTGCCCGCGAAGGTCACGTTGCAGCCGGTGCCGGTGACCTTGGCGCTGATGTTGCTGACGTTGCCGTCGATGTGGTTGGCCGTCGTCCCGGTCGCGTTGATGTAGAAGGGCGCGGACGTGCTCGCGGCGGCCGCGACGGTGAACGGGATGCCCGAGACGGTGCACCCGGTGAAGGTCAGGCTCGTGATGGAGCCGAGCTTGGCACCGGCCAGGCCGGAGCCCGACTTCAGCGTCCCCTTCGCCTGCGAGGACGTGCAGTTGAGGGTCGCGGCGCCGGAGGTGAGCTTCGGGTTGGCGGCGTTGGCCGTGAAGGCACCGCCGGGGGTCACGGTGTAGGTGGCGCTCGCGGTCGCCGAGGCGGAGGCGACGGAGAGGCCGATCGCCGAGGCGAGCGCGGCGGCCGTCACGGCCGCGTTCCGGGTGAATCTGCGCACGGTGGGTCCCTTCGGGGGAGCGAATGGCGTACGAGTTCGAGTACTGACGTGGGGCGACCGCCCGAATGAGGGTTGTCGCGGCTCATACTCCAGGTCAACGAACCGATCGGTTGCACACGCCGTTGTTCGTCGCCTTCGAGAGGGGACGTTACGAGCTGGTAACCGGAAGTCGCAATGGAAAAGGGAAAGAATCTCCATCGCGGGCCCTGATCGGCGAATTTCTTGCCCCCGGGCGAGCAACGGGCCCCGGTTTTTTGTCGATGGCTGACGATTTACGCGGCGCCGGGCCGAAATGCTCACCGGATGCGCAATCAGAGGTCCGCGATGCTCACCCGTTGATAAACGCGCGGGTAATGGAAAATGCGTCAGCAGGCTTATTGCCGCACGAGGTTTCCGGTGAGTAACGTCCGGGCTCGCGTTGCCCGACTCCGAAGGGAAACCGGAATGAGCACTCTCCGACGCCTCACCGTACTGAGCGCCGCCGCCGCTTTGGCGACGATCGCGTCCATCGGCACATCGACGGCCGCGGGATCGCAGCTGAACGGGCGCTGGGCGCCGTTCGGCCGCTGCCCGGTCGACAACCCCGCGATGCTCGCGGCCGACGGCATCAACGACCAGGCGACCTGTATCTCCTCCAGCTCGGCGAGCGGCGTCATCAAGATCGGCAGCTCCGTCGTCCCCACCGGGAAGACGGACCTCCAGGCCGGAGTCATCACGCACGCGGACGGCACCAACACGGTCATCGCCCCCGCCGAGGGCGCGCTCGTCGCCGACCCGGCGGACCTGCCCGGCGGCCTGCTCGGGCTGATGTGCCCCAGCTCCGTCCCCGTCGTCAGCGCCGTGTGCGGACAGATCACGAACAGCACGCTCAACCGGATCGTCGCCACCGTCGAACCGGTCGGCACCCCGAGGGACTTCGCGCTCTTCGCGGGGCTCGGCGAGAAGCAGCCGATCATCTCCATACCGGTCCGCATCCACCTGGAGAATCCGCTGATCGGCGGCAACTGCTACATCGGCACGAAGTCGTCGCCCATCGTGCTGCACCCCCAGAACCAGAGCGTCCCCGACATCGCGGCCGAGTCCTTCGCCGCGGACGGCACGGCGGCCGACACCGGCGAGATGGCGCGGCTCGCGGCGACCGGAGCCGGTCAGGAGGACACCACCTTCGCCGCTCCGGGGGCGAGCGGCTGCGGCCCGCTCGGCCTCGGCGCCTTCAACTGGGCGGTCAACCTCAAGTCCGACCTCCCGGCGGCCTCGGGCACGAACGCGCTGACGCTCCACAACGCCTCCACGTACCTGGCCACGCTCACCGACCCCGGAAGCACCGCGCCGAACCAGGGCAAAACGTTCTCGCAGTACTGGCACTCGGCGGTCAAGTGACGCGACCGCCCGCGCTGAGGTCGCCCGCGACGCGGCTCCCGCGCCGGGCGGTGCGGCTCGTCCCTCCGGCCCGGCCGCTTGTCACCCCGCGACAAACCCGCGCCCCCCTTTCGCCGCCACCGCCGTCCGTCCTCCCCGGGGAAACCGGTAAAGAAATACTTGCCGAACGGCTGTTGCTCCCCGTGGTTACTCGGTCGTAACGTCACTTCCGGGGGATTGCTTCTCTCCCCGCCGGTACCCTCCTGCCGGTGGGGAGTTCTCGGAGAAACGGACCCGGGCCCTCCTTCCCGGCCGGTTCTCCACGGCGGGGTCCCGTCTTTCGCCCGCCCCCGGCGGGACGGGGTCCCGCCGCTCGTTCCACTCATTCGCTGACAGGGGAGAAGTGTTCTTTTATCAGCGGATGACAAGTTCTCCGCGAAGGCTCGGAGCAATAGGGCCGGGATCTTGTTCGGCACGCCCGGAGAGCATTACGGTGCGCTGCCGAGTCCGCTCGCTGAAGGTGAGAAGGCGATGGGAATCGAAGTGAGGGTCGAGGGGCTGACGAAGTCCTTCGGCCGGCAGACCATCTGGCAGGACGTCAGCCTGACGCTGCCGGCGGGGGAGGTCAGCGTCATGCTCGGTCCCTCGGGGACGGGCAAGACCGTCTTCCTCAAGTCGCTGATCGGTCTGCTCAAGCCCGAACGAGGGCGTGTCCTGGTGGACGGCGTCGACATGGCCCGCTCCCCGGAGCGGGACGTCATGGAGGCCCGCAAGAAGTTCGGCCTGATGTTCCAGGACGGCGCCTTGTTCGGCTCGATGAACCTCTTCGACAACATCGCCTTCCCGCTGCGCGAGCACACCCGCAAGAAGGAGGCGGAGATCCGCCGCATCGTCATGGAACGGATCGAACTCGTCGGCCTGGTCGGCGCGGAGGGCAAGCTGCCCGGCGAGATCAGCGGCGGGATGCGCAAACGCGCGGGCCTCGCCCGGGCCCTCGTGCTCGACCCGGAGATCATCCTGTGCGACGAGCCCGACTCGGGCCTCGACCCGGTACGCACCGCCTTCATCTCCCAACTGCTCATCGACCTCAACACCCGCATCGACGCGACGATGCTCATCGTCACGCACAACCTCGACATCGCCGCGACCGTGCCCGACAACATGGGGATGCTCTTCCGCCGCGAGCTGGTCGCCTTCGGCCCGCGCGAAGTGCTCCTCACCAGCCGGGAACCGGTCGTCGCCCAGTTCCTCACCGCCAGCAAGGCGGGACCCATCGGGATGTCCGAGGAGAAGGACGCGGCGACCCTCGCCGCCGAGGCCGCCGCGTACACCCCGCCCGCCGAACCGAAGGCGCTCGTGCCGCAGTTGGAGCCGAGCGCCGGGCTCGGCGAGCGCGCCGCCGTGGCCCGGCGCAGGGAGCGCGTACGGGGGCTGCTGCACACGCTGCCCGAGCGCGCGCAGTCCGCGATCCGCACCGCGTACGGCTGGGAGCCGGGCACCTGGGCGCACCGCGGGGGAGTCTCGTGAGGGCCCGCCTGAGCGCACCGCGGGGGCGCCTTGTGAGGACGTGTACGGCACCGGGAGCCGCCGCATGAGCATCGACGAGCGTCCCGCCCCGCCGCCCGAGCCGCCCACCGTCCCCCTGGAGGCCGTGCGCGAGCCGCCGCCGGCGCCGCCGCGCCCCCCGAACCCACTGCTCGGCCCGCTCCGCCAGACGGGCAGGCTCTTCGCGCTCACCCTGGAGGTGCTGCGCGCGATCTTCCGGCGGCCGTTCCAGTTCCGGGAGTTCATCGAGCAGTTCTGGTTCATCGCGAGCGTCACGATCCTGCCCGCCGCGCTCGTCTCCATCCCCTTCGGCGCCGTCATCGCACTCCAAGTGGGCAGTCTCACTCAGCAGTTGGGCGCGCAGTCCTTCACCGGCGGAGCCAGCGTCCTCGCCGTCATCCAGCAGGCGAGCCCGCTCATCGTCTCGTTGCTCATCGCCGGCGCGGGCGGCTCGGCGATCTGCGCCGACCTCGGCTCGCGCAAGATCCGCGAGGAGCTGGACGCCATGGAGGTCATGGGGGTCTCGCCCGTGCAGCGGCTCATCGTGCCCCGCGTGCTCGCCACCATGTCCGTGGCGCTGCTGCTCAACGGCCTCGTCTCCGTCGTCGGCACCCTCGGCGGCTACTTCCTCAACATCGGCCTCCAGCACGGCACTCCGGGCGCCTACCTCCAGAGCTTCTCCGCCCTCGCCCAGCTCCCCGACCTCTACATCGGCGAACTCAAGGCACTCGTCTTCGGCCTCATTGCCGGGATCGTCGCCGCCTACCGCGGGCTCAACCCGCGCGGCGGACCCAAGGGCGTCGGCGACGCCGTCAACCAGTCCGTCGTCATCACCTTCATCCTGCTGCTCGTCGTGAACATGGCGATGACGGCGGTCTACCTCCAGATCGTTCCGCCGAAGGGAGGCTGAACGCATGGCATCCCCGCTCGCCTGGCTCGACCGCGGTGGCGACCAACTCCTCTTCTACCTCCGCGCCCTGCTGTGGATTCCGCGCACGCTCACGCGGTACGCCAAGGAGGTGCAGCGCCTGCTCGCCGAGGTGGTGTTCGGCTCCGGCGGCCTCAGCGTCATCGGCGGCACGGTCGGCGTCATGATCGGCATGACCGCGGCGACCGGCACCGTCGTCGGACTCCAGGGCTTCGCCGCCATGGACCAGATCGGCACCGCACCGCTCACCGGCTTCGTCACCGCCTACTTCAACACCCGTGAGGTCGCCCCGCTCGTCGCCGGTCTCGCCCTCTCCGCGACAGTCGGCGCCGGGTTCACCGCGCAACTCGGCGCGATGCGCATCAACGAGGAGGTCGACGCGCTCGAAGGCATGGGCATCCGCTCCATGCCCTACCTCGTCACCACCCGCATCATCGCGGGCGTCGTCGCCATCATCCCGCTCTACGCGCTCGGCCTGCTCTCCAGCTACGTCGCCTCGCGCGTCGTCACCGTCGTCTTCAACGGCCAGTCCTCCGGCACCTACGACCACTACTTCAACCTCTTCCTGGTCCCCGAGGACGTGCTGCTCAGCGTCCTGAAGGTGCTCGTCTTCAGCGTGATGGTGATCCTCGCCCACTGCTACTACGGCTTCCGCGCCCAGGGCGGCCCGGCCGGGGTCGGCGTCGCCGTGGGCCGCTCGGTGCGCAACGCCATCGTCCTCATCGCCGTCACCGACTTCTTCCTCTCGCTCGCGATCTGGGGCGCCACCACGACGGTGAAGGTGGCGGGCTGACATGAAGACCCTGCGCCTGCGCCTCGCCGGCATCGCGTTCCTCGTCGTCGCCGCCCTGCTCATCTGGCTCGCCGTCGCCGTCTACCAGAAGGACTTCAGCGACGACCCGCGCGTCGTCGTCGAGACCGGCAGCGTCGGCAACGAGATGCACATCGGCGCCGAGGTGAAACTGCGCGGCGTCGTCGTCGGCGAGGTCCGCGCCATCGACGCCTCGCGCCGGGGAGCCCGCCTCACCCTCGCGATGAAACCCGGCGCGCTCAAGTCCATCCCGCACGACGTCCGCGCCCAGATGCTCCCCACCACCCTCTTCGGCGAGCGGTACGTGGCACTCGTCGCGGACACCACGCGACCCGCCCGGCCCCTCGGCGCCGGCGCCGTCATCCCGCAGGACCGCTCGGCGAACGCCATCGAACTCCAGCAGGTCCTGGACCACACGCTCCCGCTGCTCACCGCCGTCCAGCCGCAGAAGCTCTCGGCGACGCTCTCCGCCGTCTCCCAGGCGCTCGACGGGCGCGGCGACAAGCTCGGCGAGACCCTCACCGAACTCGACGCCCACCTGAAGCGGTTCAACCCCGAACTCCCCGCGCTCAACGAGGACCTGAAGCAGCTCGTCAAGGTCTCCCACGTCTACGCGGACGCGGCCCCCGGCATCGTCGACGCCCTCCACGACCTCACCACCACGAGCGGCACGCTCGCCGAGAAGGAGAGCGACCTCTCCGCCGCCTACGCGGGCACCACCCGCGCCGCCGAGGACGTCGACGGCTTCCTGCGCGCCAACAAGGACACGATCATCCGCCTCTCGACCACCTCGCGCGGCACCCTCCAGCTCCTCGCCGAGTACTCCGGGGAGTTCCCCTGCACCCTGCGCGCGCTCACCGAGTTCGCCCCGCGCATGGACCGCGCCCTCGGCAAGGGCACGGCGCACCACGGCGTGCACGTGGAGGTCACGACCGTACCGTCCAAGGGCGCGTACCGGGCGGGCGCCGACAGCCCCGCGTACACCGCCTCCGGCGGCCCGCGCTGCTACTCCGCGCCGTATCTCGGCGAGGCGAGCGGCACCAGGCCAGCGGCCACCGCGACCGCCTCGGCGGACGAGGACCTCGGGCCCGTCAACTCGCCGCAGGAGAACGACCTCGTCAACGAACTCCTCAGCGCGCCCGGCAAGGACACGAAGGGCAAGACGGACGCGGGGACCGGTGCGGGCGAACCGGCCGCGAAGACCTCGGCGGACGAACTCCCCGGCTGGTCGAGCCTCCTCGCGGGACCCGTCTTCCGGGGCACGGAGGTGACGGTCGAATGAGCAGAGAGAGGAGCACGTTCCCGCACCGCAAGCCGCCGACGGGCGCGGTCGTCAAATCGCTCGTCTTCGTCCTCGTCACCGGGGTCGCGACCGCCGTCCTCGGCCTGTCCATCGCGAACACGGGCGTCGGTGACGACACGACGACGTACAAGGCGCTCTTCTCGGACGTGACGGGGCTCATCGACGGCGACGGCGTGCGGATCTCCGGCGTCAAGGTCGGGGAGGTCACCGACGTCCGCGTGGTCGACCACCGTACGGCCCAGGTCACCTTCACCGTCGACCGCGACCGCGCTCTCCCCGCCACCACGACGGCCTCCGTGAAGTACCTCAACATGGTCGGCCAGCGCTATGTCGCGCTGGAGCGGGGCACCGGCGCGGCCACGGGCGAACTGCCCGGCGACGGCACCATCCCGCTGAGCCGCACGACCCCCGCCCTCGACCTCACCCTCCTCTTCAACGGCTTCAGGCCGCTCTTCGAAGGGCTCGACCCGGCGCAGATGAACGAGCTGGCCGGCTCGATCGTCAAAGTCCTCCAGGGCGAGGGCGGCACCGTCGAGAGCCTCATCCAGCACGTCGGCTCGCTCTCCACGACGGTCGCGGCGAAGGACGAGGTCATCGGCGAGGTCGTCGGCAACCTCACGCAGGTGCTCGACACCTTCAACGACCGCGAGGACCGCTTCGACGACCTCGTCACCACCCTCAAGGAACTCGTCTCCGGCTTCAACGCCGACCGCAAGCCGCTCGGCGAGGCCGTCCAGGCCATGGGCGACCTGACGACCGTCACCGCCGGGCTGCTCCAGGACGCCAGAAAGCCGCTCAAGGAGGACATCCACCAGCTCGGCCGCCTCTCCGACTCGCTCGGCGACGGCATCCCGCAAATCGAGAGCTTCCTCGACAAGGCGCCCACGAAGCTGACCACCCTCGCCCGCCTCTCCTCCTACGGGTCCTGGTTCAACCTCTACCTGTGCGAGGCGAAGGTCAGCGGGCTCACCATGTCCGACGGGTCGGAGCCGCCCACCGGCATCCCCGTCACCGAAGCGAGGTGCCAGTGAAGTCCGCAGCCATGACGCCGGGGAAGCGACCGCGCTTCACGCCCGTGAAGGAACGCGACCCCGTCGCCGTCGCGCTCGTCGGACTCGCCGTGCTGGCCCTCGTCCTGTACGCGGCCTTCCACGCGACGAGCCTGCCCCTCGTGGGCGGCGGGACGACGTACACCGCCGACTTCAGCGAGGCCGCCGGGCTCGACGAGGGCGACGAGGTACGGATCGCGGGCGTCAAGGTCGGCGAGGTCACCTTCGTCGGCCTCGAAGGCGACCGCGTGAAGGTCGCCTTCCGGGTACGGGGGGACGACACGTGGATCGGCGACCGCACCACCGCCGCCATCGCCATCAAGACCCTGCTCGGCTCCAAGTACCTCGCCCTCGACCCGCTCGGCACCGGGCGCCAGGCCCCGGGCAGCCGCATCCCGCTCTCGCGCACCACGTCCCCGTACGACGTCACGAGCGCGCTCCAGGACCTCGGCAGCACCATCGACGAGGTCGACACCGCGCAGCTCGCGAAGAGCTTCGAGACCCTTTCCGAGACCTTCGAGGACTCCGCGCCCGAGGTCCGTACCGCCGTCGACGGACTCTCCGCGCTCTCGAAGACGGTCTCCTCGCGCGACGCCGAACTCGCCCGTCTCCTCAAGGGCAGCGAGCAGCTCACCAAGACGCTCCAGACGAAGAAGTCCAGCTTCGAGACGCTCATCGACGACGGCGGGTCCCTCCTCGGCGAGCTGAAGCAGCGGCGCACCGCCGTGAAGGCCCTGCTCAGCGGCAGCCAGGCGCTCAGCAAGGAGCTGAGCGGGCTCGTCGCGGACAACGAACGCCAACTGCGGCCGACGCTCACGTCGCTCGGGCGGGTCACCGACGTCCTGGAGAAGAACCAGGGAAAGCTCGACCGGACCCTCGAACTGCTCGGCCCCTACTACCGGCTCATGGGCAACACGCTCGGCAACGGCCGCTGGTTCGACAGCTACGTGTGCGGGGTCATCCCGCGCGACTACCTGCCCGCATCCGCACGGCCCGCGACGTCCTGCGTGCCGCCGAAGAACGGCGCGTACGCGAAGAACAAGGGAGGTGCGCAATGAGCGACTCCACGGACACCGGGGCCAGGGACACCGCGCCCAGGGACACCGGGTCCAGGGACCCCAGGGCGACGCACGCCTGGTCCACGCGCCGCCGCTTCCTCGTCGGCGGGCTCGTCCTCGTCCTCCTCACCGCCGCGGGGGTCTACGGCATCCGCGCCGCGCGCCCCGGCGGGACGCGCGTCACCGCGTACTTCGACCGCGCGGTCGGCATGTACGAGGGCTCCGACCTGCGCATCCTCGGGGTCCGCGTCGGCAGGGTCGTGGCGGTGCGCCCGCAGGGCACCAGGGTCGAGGTCGTCCTCGACATCGACCACGGCGTGAAGGTCCCCGCGAACGCGCGGGCCGTCGCCGTCGCCCCGAGCGTCGTCGCGGACCGGTACATCCAGCTCACCCCCGCCTACACCAAGGGCCCCCGGCTCCGCGACGGCGCGGAGCTCCCGCTCTCCCGCAACCGCACCCCCGTCGAGATCGACCAGCTCTACGACTCCCTCACCGAACTGAGCAAGGCGCTCGGGCCCGAGGGGGCCAACGCGGACGGGGCGCTGTCCGACCTCCTCGACACCGGCGCGAAGAACCTCAAGGGCAACGGCGCGGCGATCGGCGAGAGCGTCGAGCAGTTCGGCAAGGCGGCCAAGACCCTCGACGGCAGCAGCGACGAACTCTTCACGACGCTGAGCCAGCTCCAGTCCTTCACCACGATGCTGAAGGACCAGGACAGCTCGGTGCGCACCGCGCAGGAGAACCTCGACAGCGTCACCACCTACCTCGCCGACGACCGCGACGACCTCGCGGCGGCGCTCAAGGAACTCGGCACCGCGCTCGGCCGGGTCAAGACCTTCGTCCAGGACAACCGCGGCGAGCTGAAGAAGAACGTGGACCGTCTCGTCCCCCTCACCCAGACCCTCGTCGACCAGCGGAACGCGCTCGCCGAGGCACTCGACACCGCGCCGCTCGCGGCCGGGAACCTCGTCAAGGCGTACGACCCGAGGACACGCACGCTCACCGGGCGCGCCAACCTCAACGAGGTGGCCGAGGGCAGCCCGATGCTGCCGCTGCCCGCCGTGGGGGGTGAGTGACCGTGAAGCGGTCCACCGCGGCGGGACTGTGGGGCGGTACGGGGCTCGCCGCCGCGCTCGCCCTGTGCCTGACCCTCGGCATCGTCCCCGCCCCCACCCTCGGCTTCGACGGCATCGAGGACCTGCCGCTGCCCGGCGGCGCCGACCTCGGCGCCCACCCGTACACCCTCACCGCGGACATGAAGGACGTGCTCAACCTCGTCCCGCGCTCCGACGTCAAGGTCAACGACGTGACGGTCGGCCGTGTCACGCACATCGCGCTCGCCGACGACGGCTGGACGGCCCGCGTCACGCTCCGCGTCAACGGCGACGTGCGACTGCCCTCCGGCACCGGGGCCCGCCTCGAACAGTCCAGCTTGCTCGGCGAGAAGTACGTCCAGCTCGTCGAGCCCGAGGACGGCGGCGGACGGCTCCGCTCCGGCGACCGCATCCCGCTCGCCCGCACCGGCCGCACCACCGAGGTCGAGGAAGTCTTCGGCGCCCTGTCCCTGCTCCTCAACGGCGGCGGCGTCAACCAGCTGAAGTCCATCACCACCGAACTCAACAAGGCGGTCGGCGGTCGCGAGAGCGAGGTCCGCTCCACCCTGCGCCGGGTCGACACGCTCGTCAGCGACCTCGACGACCACCGCGGCGACATCACCGCCGCGCTCGACGCCGTCAACCGGCTCTCGGCGACCCTCGCCCACCGCGACCAGGACGTGGGCGCGGTGCTCGACGACCTCGCCCCCGGACTCAAGACGCTGGAGGAGCAGCGGGGTTCGCTCATGACGATGCTGCGCTCGCTCGACCGGCTCCAGGACGTCGCGGTCGACACCATCGACAGGAGCAAAGCCGACATGGTCGCCGACCTGAAGGCCCTCGCGCCGACCCTGCGCTCTCTCGCCGACGCGGGCGAGGACCTGCCCGACTCGCTCCAGGTACTCCTCACGTACCCCTTCACGGACGAGGTCCTGACCGGGGTCAAGGGCGACTACCTGAACGCGTATCTGCACATCACGGCGGCCGAGGGGACGACGCTGATCCCGCCGCTCGCACCGGAGGAGGCGGCGGAGGGCTCGGGGGAGCCGGGCGCGGCGACGCCGGAGGGGAACACGCTGCGGAAGCCGGCGGGCAAGCCCGCATCCTCGTCGCCGTCCGCCTCGCGCTCGTCCGCCTCGCCGTCCTCGTCCGCCCCGCCCTCCTTCTCCACGAAGCCCCCCGGCGAAACTCCCGCCGAGACCTCCGCGAACCCCTCCGCGGGCTCCGGCGCCTCCTCCCGCAGCCCCCTGCCCCTGCCCGCCACCACGAGCGGAGGCACCCCGTGATCACCCGCACCACCTTGTTCAAGAACATCGCCTTCGTCGTCATCGCCGTCCTCGTGCTCGCCTACCTCGGCGTGCGGTACGCGGACCTCGGGCGGTACGTGGGGGCGGCCGACTACTACTCGGTCAAGGTCGAACTACCCCGTACCGGCGGCCTGTTCACCCATGCCAACGTGACCTACCGGGGCGTCTCGGTGGGCCGCGTCGGCGACATCGGGCTCACCGCCGACGGCGTCGAGGCCCAGTTGCGCATCAAGAAGTCCGCACCCCGCATCCCCGAGGACGCCGAAGCGGTGGTGGCCGACCTGTCGGCCGTCGGCGAGCAGTACATCGACCTGCGCCCCGAGAGCGACGGCGGCCCCTACCTCGGCGACGGCTCCCGTCTCGCGGCCTCCGCCGCGTCCGTGCCCCGGCCCGTCACCGACGTGCTCTCATCCGTGGACGAGCTGACCGCCTCCGTACCGCTCGACGACCTGCGCACGGTCGTCGACGAGTTCGGCAAGGCGTTCGAAGGACGCGGCGACGACCTGCAAGTGCTGCTCGACAACGGCTCCGAGTTCGTCCGGGTTGCCGACCGCTCCTTCCCCCAGACGCGCGCGCTCATCGAGGACGGCAAGGTGGTCCTGCGCACTCAGGCGGAGGAAGCGGAGGCGATCACATCCTTCGCGCGCGGCGCCAAGGACCTCGCGGCGACGCTCAAGGGCTCCGACGCCGACCTGCGGCGCCTCATCATGGCCGCGCCCGGGGCGTCCGAGCAGATCAGCGGTGTCCTGCGCGACCTCGATCCGGAGATCGGCGTCGTCCTCGCCAACCTGCTGACGACCTCCGAGGTCGCCGTCACCCGGCAGCGCGGCACGGAGGAACTGCTCGTCAAGGTGCCCCAGGCGGTCGCCATCGGCTCGACCGCCGTCGACGGCGGAAAGCTCAACCTCGGCATGGCCGTCACCTTCTTCAAGCCCCTTCCCTGCACGGCCGGTTACGAAGACACGCGCTACCGCCTCGGTACGGACACGAGCCCCGCGCCCCCGCTCAACACCGGCGCCCGCTGTACCGCGCCCGCCTCCAGCGGCGTCCAGGTGCGCGGCTCGGCGAACGCCCCCAAGGGCGGCGCGGTGCCGAAGCCGGTGCGCCCCGGGGCGCTCGCGCTGCCCTCGGTGCGCGAGAGCGGGGCCGCGTCGACCGGCGGCGGCA
>NZ_JAAGLR010000459.1 GCF_010548245.1 Streptomyces sp. SID11385 | reverse complement strand
CACGGCGAGCCCCGCGAGAGCCCCCGCGACGGCGAGCACCCCGCCCGCGCCGAGACGTTCGCCGAAGCCGAACCGCGCCCCCAGCGCGATCAGGACGGGCCCGCAGCCGAGCGCGACGACGGTCGCGACCGCGAGTCCGGTGTCGCGCACGGCGAGGAAGTACGTGGACTGGAAGACGGCGAGCACGAGCCCCTGCACGAGCGTCCGCCCGAGCCCGTCCCGCACCCGGGCGGCGGGGCGGGGGCGGGACGCGGCGGGCCGCAGGGCGCGCGCCGCGAGGAGCAGCGCGAGTCCGCCGACGTACCGCCAGAAGGAGAGGGCGAGCGGGCCGAGCCCGGAGGAGCGGTAGAGGAGCGCGGCGGCGGCACCGGCGGTGCCCCAGGCGAGCCCCGCGACGGCGAGGGAGAGCAGGCCGCGCCCCACGGGGCGGCCGGAAACTGCGTACGACACGAGAAGGTTCTCCGCGAGAAGTCAGAGGATGCCGGGCGCCGAAGCGGCGTGCCGGGACTTCTGCGGGCAGCACGAAGGACGTCCGCGCCCCACGTCGTACGGGGACGGAACGGCCGGGTGGCCTCAGCCCGCGCTCAGCGGGCCGGCGGCGAGAGAACGAGCGCTCGTGCGTACACGGTGATCACCCTAGGCGGCGGAAAGCGCGGCCGTACAGCCGAGGGGCGGGGCACCGTCATGGTGCGATCCCCATGCGCGGCCAGGCCGTGCCGCCCCCTCTCTCATGGCGCGTCCGGGACTTCCTCCCGCGCCTCCAGCGGTACGGTGCCGCCCGCCGCGACCGTGCGGGGCTCGCCCGTGGCCGCCGGGGTGGCCGTCTGCGCGACGAACGCGCCGACGAGGACCACGAATCCGCCCGCGAGCTGGGGCGGCGAGAGGTGTTCGCCGAGCAGTACCCAGGCGAGCACGGTCGCCACGACCGCCTCCAGGCACGCCACCACGACAGCGACCTGCGGCGAGAGGCTGCGCACCGAGACGACCCCGGTCGCGTACGCGACGACGGTCGCCACGAGCACGATCCAGGCGAGCAGCAGGAACGCGGCGACCGGCGTCCCGTCCATCTCCGCGCGCCCGCCGAGCACGCTCCAGTCCATCCCCCAGGGCCGCGCCACGAAGGTGAGGACGACGGCGCCGACGAGGAGGCCGTAGGCAATGACGCCGAGCGGCGAGGGCGGGGCCTGCCCGGAACCGGCCCGTCCCGCCGTCTCCGCCGATGCCGGCGGATCTGCCGAATCCGCGGATGCCGCCGGGCTGGTCGGCTCCGTCCCGTGGTCCGACAGAACGAAGTAGCCGACCTGGCAGCAGGCGGCGCCGAGCGCGAGCAGGAGACCGAGCGCGTCGAAGCGCAGCCCCGCCCACACCTCCACGACGCAGGCGAGCCCGCCGACCGCGAGCACGACCCCGACGGCCGCGGCGCGGCTGACCGGCCTGCGCTGCACGCACCGCACCCAGCCGAGCACGAGCGCGGGCGCCAGGTACTCGACGAGCAGCGCCACGCCGACCGGGATGCGGGAGATCGCGGCGAAGTAGCACGCCTG
The DNA here is from genome assembly GCF_010548245.1 of Streptomyces sp. SID11385. Taxonomy (GTDB): domain Bacteria; phylum Actinomycetota; class Actinomycetes; order Streptomycetales; family Streptomycetaceae; genus Streptomyces. Next base: position 30,798 of record NZ_JAAGLR010000459.1, on the reverse strand, counting down.
GACCCCGGCGACCGCGAACAGCCCGTATCCGAGCAGCAGTGCGGGCCGCGCCCTGGGCAGCGCGCGGTGCCGCCAGGCGACGGGGAGCAGGACGAGTGCCGCGCCCGCGACCCGCAGCCACACGACGTGCAGCGGGTCGAGCCCGGCCTCGATGAGCGGCTTCGCCGCGACCCCCGAACCACCGAAGGCGAGCGCGGACACGAGCGCGAGCCCCAGTCCCACACTCTTGCGCTCCCGCGTCCCCGTCCCGCTCATCGTCCCGCCCTCCCGCCCGGGCCCCTTCTGGCCGGGCGAACGGGGCCATCATGACAGGAGGCGTCAGGCGCGTCACGCGCTTCGCTGCTGACGGGGTGAGGGCTGGAAGGCGGGCGCTCCTACGGTTCGCCGTGCCGGGCGCGCAGCTCCGACACGTCGAGGGGCCTCACGTACTCGTCCCCCTCCTGAGGGCCCGCCTCGTCCTCCTCCAGCGCGGCCAGCAGCGGCTCGGGTTCCCCGCCCGCGTCCCGCAGCAGCGCGACGGCGCGGCAGTCGGGGTCGGCGGCGAGGGCGGCGAGGAGGTCGACGGGGCGGGGATCGCGCGTCCCGCCGCGGGTGGCCGCGCGTTCGCGGGCCCGGTGCATGGCGAGGCTCGCGGCGGGGGACCAGCCCGTGTGCCCGAGCACGGGCAGGCTCCCCGAGTCCTCGACTGTGCCCTGCCAGCGCAGCCCGTACCCGATGCTGCGCTGCACGAGCAGTCCGAGGAGGCGGGCCAGGTGGGGGCGGAGGACGTCGCGGCAGCGCGAGTCCTCCTGGAGGAGGGAGTGGAGCAGGTGTGCGGTGTCGATCTGCTCGTCGCCGTCGCGCACGGCGCGGCGGCGAGCACCCGAGACGACCCCGGCGAGCGCTCCGCTCAGCCCCGCGCCGGGGTCCGGGGCGGTGTCAGGGGGGCCGGGTACCGAGAAACTGCAAGGCTGCACGTCCTCCACTTCACCACAGAGGCGCCGCCGGATCATCGGCGGACGGGACTGTTCCCGCCTCCCGCGCAGGGTGGGGCTTTTGACCGGCTCCCTCCTCCTTGCGGAGGAGATCTCCCCCCCACCCGGCGGAGACGGGAACGGCGAAGGACCCCGGACGCTCTCCCACGTACGGGGTCCTTCGCCGGGTCGTCCGCCGGGGCCGCGGCCCCGGCTCTCACTCACCGGAGGGACGCTCGCCCGCGGCGTCGTCCTTGCCGCTGCCGGCATCCTTCCCCGTGCCCTCCGGCTCCCCGTCCTCGGCAAGGATGAGGTAGAGGCGCTTGCGGGTCTCGTTCAGGACGGCGACGGCGCGGTCGCGCTGCTCCTTGCTGCCGGTCTTCCAGACCTGCCCGAAGGCTTCCATGAGCCCGAAACCGGCCTGGCGGATCTCACCGAGAGCCTCCCAGTCGACGCCCTTGCCGGCCTCCTCCCAGGGGGCCTCGGGTCCGTCCTCGGCGGCGGTGCGGCCGTCGTCGGTGAGCGCGAAGAGCTTCTTGCCGCCCTCGCTGCGACTGACGATGAGGCCCTCGTCCTCCAGGAGCTGGAGGGTCGGGTAGACCGAACCGGGGCTCGGCTTCCAGGCGCCGCCACTGCGCTCGGCGATCTCCTGGATCATCTCGTAGCCGTGCATCGGGCGGTCCTTGAGGAGCGCGAGGATCGAGGCACGCACGTCACCGCGTCGCGCCCTCCCCCGCCGTCCGCCGGGCCCGCCCGGGCCACCGGGCCCGAAACCGCCGGGGCCGCCGAACCCACCGGGCCCGCCGAAGAACCCGCCGAAGCCGCCGGGACCACCACGGCCCCCGTGACCGGGCCCGAACGGCCCGAAAGCGGCCCGCCGCCCCTCGTACTCACCGTGCCCGCGACCGCCACCGTGATGACCGCGCCCGCGCGCCTCTCCCATGTCGCGCATCGCGCGCATGGCCTGCATGCCGTTCTCGAAGTCGTGTCCGTAACCACGCATGACACTCACTCCTTCTCTTCATCGACCACGCCACCGACCTTCGGAGACGCATCGCGATCCATTCGCGATGTCTCAACGATATATCGATGAACAGTCGAACGCAAGCACCGCCGAGTCACTACGGCCGTCTGCCCGTGATCGGCTGATCGCGCCTGGTGGTTGTCGCGGGTCAGGACATCGGTGACGGCGCATAGTGGTCGGCAAGGCTGGTGGCGAGGTCGCTGAGGTGAGCCCTGACCTCGGTGGGGCCGTGCACCGTGACCGCGCTCCCGAACGGCAGGAGCGCCCGCACGTCCTCCAGACGCCGGAAGCGGATCGTCACCTTGTGGCCGGTCGCGGGGTGCGCGTGGTCGTCCCGGACGAGTCGTTGGCCGAAGATCCGTCGCGCTCGCTCGATCTGGCTCTGGTCGATGGTGGCGCTGACCTCTATCGCGTGGTGGTGTTCCCACTGCTCGATGAGCGCCGCGGCGACGGTGGCCAGGGTCTGGCCCTCGCGGATTCGGCGCGGCTGGTCGACTTCCTTCCACGCCGTGATCCGTTCGAGCCGGTACATCCGTGGCCCTCGGGCACAGTCGGCGACCAGGTACCAGATGCCGGCCTTGGCGAACAACCCGTAGGGGTCCACGACCAGTTCGCACGGGCGTGGCTCGCGTGAGCTGTCGTACCCGATCCGTAGCCGACGACCTCGCCGCACCGGGCCGATCAGCGAAGCCGGAGAGGTGCCGGACGTATGTGCCTGGAGCCAGGGACGGCTGTCCACGTGCACCACGTCGGTGAGCGGCAGGAGTCCAGGAGTTCGACGTGACGGTGCGGCGGCGAGCTTGGAGAGCGCCCGCCGGCTCTCGACGGAGGCGTCGAGCTCCGCGCGTTGCTTCTCGTCCAGCCCGGTGAGCGACAGATGATCACGCTCGTCCGGTGTGAGTCGCGTGAGGTCGGGCCCGGACCCGGGCAGCATGGTCACGCCTCCGAGACGGCCCCGTCGCACGGTCACCGGCAGACCGGCGTCGCGGAGCCAGTTCAGGTCCCGGGTGATGGTGCGAAGGGACACCCCGAGCGCCGAGGCGAGTTCCCGCGTGGTCACGGCGTCCCTCGACGCGAGGAGCAGCATCAGGGAGAAGAAGCGGTCTGGGGTCACACCCCGATTTTCTTCAGGAATCGCGACACGATGCGGCGCATATCCCGGTCAGGCTGATGGACGCGTATCCACGACCTGCGAGAAGGAACGACCATGACCACATCCGTCCTGTCCATCGTCTACGTGAACGACGCTCCCGCCGCGGCCCGTTTCTACGGCGACCTCCTCGGCATGAGCCCCTCGTTCGAGACTCCGGGATACATCACCTTCGACCTCGGGCCGGGCGCCGACCTCGCACTGTGGTCCGGCCAGTTCGAGAATCTGGCACCGGACGTCCCGCGCACCGGTGAGGTGTGCCTGGCCCTCCACGGCGGTGGGCCCGACGAGGTCGACGCCCTCTTCAGGCAGTGGCGGGCCAAGGGCGTCACGATCCTGCGCGAGCCTCATGACCTGGGGTTCGGGCCGACCTTCCTCGCGGCCGATCCCGACGGGAACCGTATCCGCGTGGCACCGCGGGCCTGAGAGGCAACGATGCGGCAGGCGCCGGCCCAGCCGCCGTTGCCGTAGGCCGTCCGCAGGAGCCGGCCCGCCCGGCGCGGGGATCGGTGGGTGACTTCGCCTCCACCGGGACACCGCGGAACGCGCATGGCCTCGGGGCCGAGGGAGTCCATCGCCGCGTATTCGCCGGGACGGGCCAACCGCCGAGCACTTACCGTGTGTTCGCCGCCCCGGCGCCCGAGTGAAGGGACCCCTTCCGTGCCGCAGTCCGAGACCCCCGCCGTCCGCACCCCCCGCGAGGTGCTGGCCCGCTACTACCAGGCCATGCTCGACAAGTCGGCGGACGCTCTCGCCGACCTCTACGCCCCCGACGCCGTCCACGAGTTCCCCTTCACCTCGCCAGGCTTCCCCACGCGCTTCGAGGGGCGCGAGGCCGTGCGCGCGGGGTACGCGGCGGCCTGGGGCGCCAGTCCGGTGCGGGTGCGGGAGGTCCGGCGGGTCTCGGTCCACGACACCGGCGATCCGGAGGTGCTCGTCGCCGAGCACGTCGTCGTGGCGACGCTGCCCGACAAGGCCGATGCCGTGTTCACGGTTCCCGGCCTGCTGGTCCTGCGCGTGCGCGACGGGCTGCTCACGCACGTACGCGACTACATGGACGGGCTGGGGCTCGCCGGCGGGAAAGCATGAGGGCCTGAGGACGCGGGGGGACGCAGGGGGCGGAACCGTTCCGTCCCGCCGCCCCGTCCTTCCCCCCATGAACCCGCCCGAGATCACCGCAGACCTCCTCCGCGCGCTCCTGCGCGAGCAGTTCCCGCACCTCGCGGAGCTTCCGCTGGGGGCCGGCGCGCGCGGCTGGGACTACCAGGTGTGGCGGCTCGGCGACGAGCTGGCGGTGCGCGTGCCGTGGGCGACGGAGCGCGCCGACGCGTTGCTGCGCGAGGAGCTGGCGTGGCTGCCCGCGCTCGCCGAGCGCCTGCCCCTGCCCGTACCGAGACCGCGGTCGCTCGGGAAGCCCTCGGCTCTCTTCCCCCGCGCCTGGATGATCACCACGTGGGTGCCCGGCGAGCCCGGCGACCACGTGCCCGCGACGGACGGTCCCGCCACGGCCGCCGCGCTCGCCGCCTTCCTCCGTGCCCTGCACCGTCCCGCCCCGCCGTCCGCCCCCACCGGCCACTTCGGGCGCGGAGCCCCGCTCTCGGGGCAGGGCGACGGACTGCCGCACGGCTTCGCCGAGGCGGTCGGCAAGGGCCTCCTCGCGGAGCCCGACGCCGTACGCGCCGTCTGGCAGGACGCGCTCGCCGCGCCCGGCTGGACAGGGCCCGCGCTGTGGCTCCACGGCGACCTGCACCCCGCCAACGTCGTCACCGCGCGGGGCACCCTCAGCGGCGTGATCGACTTCGGCGATCTGTGCGCGGGCGATCCGGCCTGCGACCTCGCGGGGGCCTGGAGCATCGTTCCGGAAGGCGCGCTCGACGCCTTCCTCGCCGCCTACGCCCCCGACCCCGCCCTCCTGCGGCGTGCCCGCGGCTGGGTGGTGGCCCGCTCCGTCGCCGCCCTCCACGTCGCGGACGCCGGGGAACACGGCCGCCCGGGCGGCAAGACCTCCTGGGGCCCGCCCGCGCGCGCCGCGCTCCGCCGCGTGATCGCGCACGGCTGAGATCCGGGCACCCTCAGCCGCGGCGACCCCGTCCCGCCCGGGTCCGCGGGAAGCCCGGCCCGTTGTCAGTGCCCGCCCGTAGGGTCGGCACGACCGGCCTCGCGCCACCCCGCCCCGTACGGACGGAGTTCCCGCATGACGCAGTCCCGCACCCCCGCGACCCCCGCGCCCGCCGACAGCCACGAGCTGATCCGGGTCGTCGGCGCGCGCGAGAACAACCTCAAGGACGTCAGCGTCGAGATCCCCAAGCGACGCCTGACGGTCTTCACGGGCGTCTCGGGCTCGGGCAAGAGCTCGCTCGTCTTCCACACCGTCGCCGCCGAGTCGCAACGGCTCATCAACGAGACGTACAGCGCCTTCGTCCAGGGCTTCATGCCCAACCGCGCCCGCCCGGACGTCGACGTGCTCGACGGACTGACCACCGCGATCGTCGTCGACCAGCAGCGCCTGGGCGGCGACCCGCGCTCCACGGTCGGCACCGCGACCGACGCCTACGCGTTGCTCCGCGTCCTCTACAGCCGCCTCGGCTCCCCGCACATCGGCGGCCCCGCCGCCTTCTCCTTCAACACGGCGACGGTCGAGGCGAGCGGCGCGCTCAAGGTCGGCAAGGAGCACGCCCGCGCCGAGAAGGTCACCTTCCACCGCACGGGCGGCATGTGCCCGCGCTGCGAGGGGCGGGGCACGGTCACGGACATGGACCTGACGCAGTTGTACGACGCCTCGAAGTCCCTCGCCGACGGCGCCCTCCTCGCCCCCGGCTACAAGGCCGGCGGGTGGAACGCCCGGTTGTACACGGAGTCGGGACTGTACGACGCGGGCAAACCGATCGCCGCGTTCACCGAGCGCGAGCTGCACGACTTCCTGTACCGCGAGCCGACCCGCATGAAGATCGCGGGCATCAACATGACGTACGAAGGTCTCGTGCCGCGGATCAGGAAGTCGATGCTCGCCAGGGACCGCGAGGCGATGCAGCCGCACATCCGCGCCTTCGTCGACCGCGCCGTCACCTTCACGACCTGCCCGGAGTGCGAGGGCACGAGGCTGAGCGAGGAGGCCAGGTCGGTGAAGATCGCCGGCAAGGGCATCGCCGAGCTGTCCGCGCTCCAGATCAGCGACCTCGCCCCCTGGCTCGCGAAGCTGGAGGAGCCCTCGGCGGCGCCGCTGCTCTCCGCGCTGCGGCAGGTGCTCGACTCCTTCGTGGAAATCGGTCTCGGCTACCTCAGCCTCGACCGCCCGGCGGGGACGCTCTCGGGCGGCGAGGCCCAGCGCGTCAAGATGGTGCGCCACCTCGGCTCCTCGCTCACCGACGTCACGTACGTTTTCGACGAGCCCACGGCCGGACTGCACCCGCACGACGTCCAGCGCATGAACGAACTGCTGCTCCGGCTGCGGGACAAGGGCAACACCGTCCTCGTCGTGGAGCACAAGCCGGAGACGATCGCCATCGCCGACCACGTCGTGGACCTCGGTCCGGGCGCGGGGACCGCGGGCGGCGAGATCGGCTTCGAGGGCACGGTCGAGGGACTGCGCGCCTCGGACACGACGACCGGCCGCCACCTCACCGACCGCACCCCGGTCAAGGAGAAGGTCCGGAAACCGAGCGGCACCCTGGCGATCCGCGGCGCCCGCACGCACAACCTGCGCAACGTGGACGTCGACGTCCCGCTCGGTGTGCTCACGGTCGTGACGGGCGTCGCGGGCTCCGGCAAGAGTTCCCTCGTGCACGACTCGCTGCCACCGGGTACGGACGCCGTCACCGTCGACCAGAGCCCCATCAAGGGCTCGCGGCGCAGCAACCCCGCCACGTACACGGGGCTGCTCGACCCGGTGCGCAAGGCGTTCGCGAAGGCCAACGACGTCTCGCCCGCCCTCTTCTCCGCCAACTCCGAGGGCGCCTGCCCGCACTGCAAGGGCGCGGGCGTCGTCTACAGCGATCTCGGGATCATGGCGGGCGTCGCCGTGACGTGCGAGGTGTGCGAGGGAAAGCGGTACGCGCCGGAGGTCCTTGCCCACCGGCTCGGCGGCCGCGACATCAGCGAGGTCCTCGGCATGACCGTCGACGAGGCCGCCGCCTTCTTCGGCGAGGGCGAGGCCCGTACCCCCGCCGCGCACCGCGTCCTGACCCGCCTCGCCGAGGTCGGCCTCGGCTACCTCCGCCTCGGCCAGCCCCTCACCACGCTCTCCGGCGGCGAACGCCAGCGCCTCAAGCTCGCCACCCACCTCGGCGCGAAGAAGGCCCCCGCCCTCTACGTCCTGGACGAGCCGACCACGGGCCTCCACCTCGCGGACGTCACCCAGCTCCTCACCCTCCTCGACCACCTGGTCGACAGCGGCACCTCACTGATCGTCGTCGAACACCACCAGGCCGTCATGGCCCACGCGGACTGGCTCATCGACCTCGGCCCGGGAGCGGGCCACGACGGAGGCGAGGTCGTCTTCGAGGGCACGCCGAAGGAGCTGGTATCGAAGGGGAAGACGCTGACGGCGGAGCACTTGCGGAGGTACGTATCGCAATGAGGCCGAAATCCAGCCCCTCCGCCGATTGAGGAGCGGGGCCCACCAACCCAACCCCTCCGCCGACTGAGGAGCGGGGCCCACCAACCCAACCCCTCCGCCGACTGAGGAGCGGGGCCCACCAGCCCAGCCCCTCCGGCGCCTTAGGAGCGGGTCCACCACCCCAGCCCCTCCGGCGTTTGAGGAGCGGGGTCCGGGGCGGAGCCCCGAGTCTTTCCCCGGCGGGGCCTGGGGCAGAGCCCCAGCATCCGCCGCCCCCCGGGCAGGATTTGCATAACCATACGCCTACGCGCATACTCTCCCTATGTCCAAGGTCCTCACCTCCCTGCCCGCCGGCGAGCGCGTCGGCATCGCCTTCTCCGGCGGTCTCGACACTTCCGTCGCCGTCGCCTGGATGCGCGACAAGGGCGCCGTCCCCTGCACGTACACCGCCGACATCGGCCAGTACGACGAGCCGGACATCGCCTCGGTCCCGGGCCGTGCCAAGACGTACGGGGCCGAGGTGGCCCGTCTCGTCGACTGCCGCGCGGCCCTCGTCGAGGAAGGACTCGCGGCCCTGTCCTGCGGCGCCTTCCACATCCGCTCCGGCGGTCGCGCGTACTTCAACACCACCCCCCTGGGCCGCGCCGTCACCGGCACGCTCCTCGTGCGGGCGATGCTGGAGGACGACGTCCAGATCTGGGGCGACGGCTCGACCTTCAAGGGCAACGACATCGAGCGCTTCTACCGGTACGGGCTGCTCGCCAACCCGCACCTGCGGATCTACAAGCCGTGGCTCGACGCCGACTTCGTGACCGAGCTGGGCGGTCGCAAGGAGATGTCGGAGTGGCTCGTCGCCCACGAGCTCCCGTACCGCGACAGCACCGAGAAGGCGTACTCGACGGACGCGAACATCTGGGGCGCGACCCACGAGGCGAAGACGCTGGAGCACCTGGACACCGGCGTCGAGACGGTCGACCCGATCATGGGCGTGCGCTTCTGGGACCCCGAGGTGGACATCCTTCCTGAGGACGTCACGGTCCGCTTCGACCAGGGCCGCCCGGTGGCGATCAACGGCAAAGAGTTCGCCACCGCGGTCGACCTCGTCATGGAGGCGAACGCGATCGGCGGCCGGCACGGCCTCGGCATGTCCGACCAGATCGAGAACCGCATCATCGAGGCGAAGAGCCGCGGCATCTACGAGGCCCCCGGCATGGCCCTCCTGCACGCCGCCTACGAGCGCCTCGTCAACGCGATCCACAACGAGGACACCCTCGCCCAGTACCACAACGAGGGCCGCCGCCTCGGCCGCCTCATGTACGAGGGCCGCTGGCTGGACCCGCAGGCGCTCATGGTCCGCGAGTCGCTCCAGCGCTGGGTCGGCGCCGCCGTCACCGGCGAGGTGACGCTGCGGCTGCGGCGCGGCGAGGACTACTCGATCCTCGACACGACGGGCCCCGCCTTCAGCTACCACCCGGACAAGCTCTCCATGGAGCGCACCGAGGACGCCGCCTTCGGCCCCGTCGACCGCATCGGCCAGCTCACCATGCGCAACCTCGACATCGCCGACTCGCGCGCCAAGCTGGAGCAGTACGCGGGCCTCGGCCTCATCGGCTCCGGCGAGGGCAAGCCCGCGCTCGGCGCCGCCCAGGCCGCGGCGACCGGCCTCATCGGTCAGCTTCCCGAGGGCGGCGCCGAGGCGATCGCCGCACGCGGCGAGACCACGGCGGCGAACGGCGACGAGGAGATGCTGGACCGCGCGGCGATGGAGTTCGGCACCGACTGAACCACCGGCTGAACCACTGGCTGAACCATCGGCCGAACGCCCGTCATGGGCACGGGAGTACGGAGGGGCCCGGCGCGCCACGCGCGCCGGGCCCCTCCGCGTACGCCGCGCCCGCCCCCGTATCGCGGCGTCGCCGCCCATCAGCCCGTCGGCAGCCAGTCCACCCGGCCCGCGAGCAGCGCGAAGCCGACGAAGGCGCCGATGTCCAGGAAGGAGTGCGCCACGACGAGCGGCCCCACCCGCCCCCACCTGCGGTACAGGAGCACGAAGAGCACCCCCATCGCGAGGTTCCCGAAGAAGCCGCCGATGCCCTGGTACAGGTGGTACGAGCCGCGCAGCACCGAACTGGCGAGCAGGGCCGCCATCGGGCTCCACCCCAACTGCCCCAGCCTGCGCAGCAGATAGCCCACGACGATGACCTCTTCGAGCACGGCGTTCTGCACCGCCGAGAGCACCAGCACGGGGTACTTCCACCACACGGCGGGCAGCGCCTCGGGCACCACCGTGAGGTTGAAGCCGAGGCCGCGCGCCCCCAGGTAGAAGGCGATGCCCACACTGCCGACCACCGCCGCGACCACGGCGCCGCGCCCCAGGTCGGTCCAGGGCCTGCGCAGATCGAAGCCGAGGTCCCGGCCACCCGCCCGCTCCCGCGCCAGCAGGTGCAGCACGAGCGCCACCGGGACGAGGGCGCTCGCGATCCCGAAGAGCTGCCATGCCAGATCCAGCCACGGACGCCCGGGCGCGGCCGAGGCGTTCATCGTGGCCGCCTGGTCCTTGAGACCCCCGGGCCGGGTCACCGAGCCGATGAAGCTGATCAGCGCCGAAACGCCACTCGCGCCGAGCGAGAGCGCGAGGACGAGCAGCGTCTCGTTACGGAAAATTCGTCTCGCGGACCCTTCGTCGGGAAAAGTTCCGGCCACCAGGCCCTCCTCAACGGGCACAGCTGCCTCCAGTCGACCGATCCTGCCTCATCCTCATCATCGCCCGGCTAGGGTGCCGACCGAGCCCCAGGGCTCGCACGCACATCCGGGGTTCGCGCCGGCGCTCCACCCCCGCCGCCGCCCGAACCCGTCCGGCGTCTCGCCGGGCCGCCTTCAGGGGACCACGAGTCCCTGTGGGATCACGGGGTCCCGCGCGGCCGGGCGACCGCCCCCGTTCCACCGCACGAGTCAGCACGCGCACGACGGAGACAGCACGTGTGGCGCCGGCGGGCCCGCCACGGCCGCCGCGCCTGAGAGCGAGAAGGAAAGAAGGGCACCACCGGTATGGGACGTCACAAGGCGGCCGAGGAGGAGTACGGCACCCGCAGCAGACCGAGGAGCCGCGGCCGGGGCAGAACGGTCGCACTGGCCACGGTCCTCGTCGTGGCGGTCGTCGCCGGAACGGGCATCGCGGTACGGAGCGGCCTGATACCCCTCGTGGGGAACTGCGCGGACGACGCGGTAGACCTGAAGGTCAGCGCCTCCCCCGACATCGCCCCCGCGCTGCGGGAGGCGGCCCACTACGCCAAGGAGCACAAGGTCACCTCGGACGGGAACTGCCTGGACGTCCAGGTGGCCGCCGAGGACTCCTCGAAGGTCGCCGAGCGTCTCAGGGACGGCAAGGACCCCGGTTTCCAGGCCTGGGTGCCCGACGCGAGCATGTGGGTCGACCAGGCGAACTCGGGCGGCAACTCCTCACGGGTCTCGCCGACCGGCGCCATCGCCTCGACCCCCGTCGCCGTCGGGATGACCGGGAAGGCCGCGAAGAGCCTGGGCTGGCCGAAGAAGACGTACTCGTGGGCGCAGCTCGCCGCCGCCGGTTCGCAAGGGGACTCCCTGCGGCTCGGCAGCGCCGACCCCGCCCGCAGCGCCACCGGTCTCCTCGCCCTCACCGAAGTCGCCGGCCAGGCCGGGAAGGCCAAGGGCGGCAGCGCGCAGGTGGCCGCCGCGGCGAAGATCCTCGCCGAACGCACCGTCGACAGCGATTCGCAGTTGCTCGACACGCTCGCCCGCGACGACTCCGGCGCCGAGTCGGGCAATCCGAAGCGCAACGACGCCCTGATCCTCACGGAGCAGCGCGCGTACACCCGCAACGAGGAAAGCGACGGCGCTCTCGACCTCTTCTACCCCGAGGGCGGTTCCCCCGCCCTCGACTACCCCTACGTCGTCCCGGACAACACCGAGCTGAGCACGGAACAGAGCCGGGCCGCCGTCCGCTTCATGACCTTTCTCAAGGAGAGCCGGGGGCAACGCCTGCTGCGCGCGGCCGGCTTCCGGCCGGAGGACGGGAAGGCCGATCAGGGGGTCGCCGAGGCGGCCGGGGCCCGCGAGCCGCAGCCGTACACCGCGCCGACGGCCGAGCCGCCCTCGGCGAAGGCCCTCCAGGAGACGCGCGGGATGTGGACCATCACCGTGCAGAGCGCGCGGCTGCTCGTCGTGGTGGACGCCTCGCCCTCGATGGCCGAGCCGGTGCCAGGGCGGGGGCAGAGCAGGATGGACGTGACCAAGGCGTCGCTCCTCCAGGCCCTCGCCCAGTTCACGCCCGCCGACGACATCGGTCTGTGGGAGTTCTCGACCCGGCTCGACGGGAATCGCGACTACCGCGAACTGGTCCCCACCGACCGGCTCGGCGCCCGCAAGGGCGAGGGCGCCACCCAACGCGACAAGCTCACCGCCGCCTTCGGCTCGCTCCAGCCGCAGGCCGGCGGCGCGACGGGGCTCTACGACACGACGCTCGCCGCGTACCGGCAGGCGAGCGAGAACTACGCGCCGGACAAGTTCAACGCGGTCGTCCTGCTCACGGACGGCACCAACGAGGACCCCGGCTCGCTCACCCGCGGTGGCCTCCTCACCAAGCTCAGGGAACTCACCGACCCCGCCCACCCGCTCCCCGTCGTGGGCATCGCCGTCGGCCCCGAGGCGGTCGGGGACGACGTGAAGGCGATCGGCTCGGCCACCGGGGGCTCCGGCTTCAAGGTCGACGACCCGGCCCAGATCCACGAGGTCATCAACAACGCGATCGTGGAGGCGGGCGGCAAACAGCAGCGCTGACCCGGCGCCGGCACCTTCCCCGCCCCGCCCTGTGGCCTGCCCCCGCTGGGGCAGGCCACAGGGCGGGGCGGGCCGGGGGTGGACGCGGAGGGAAACCCGGCCCGGGCCCGCCCTTCGCACGAAGGCCCCCTCAGCCCCGTACCCCCCACAGGTGCACCGGCTCGTCCGCCCGGCTCAACTCGGCGTACCGCCGCGTCATCGCGGCCAGCGCCTCCCCCCGTTCCCGGCCCCGCTCCCGGCCCGCCCGGTACGCCGCCACCTGCCACGAGGCCCCGTTCACCCGCCGCCGGCAGCGCTCCTCGATCACCCCGAGATACAGGTCCCTGTCCGCCGGATCGACCCCCCAGGCGTCCAGCCCCTGCGCCGCGAGCGGCAGCAGTTCCTCGCGCACCAGCGTGACCGCGTCCACTTCGGTGAGCCCGCCGCGCCCCCGCCGGGGCCAGCGCAGCCGCGCGTCGATCCCGTGGCGGCAGGCCTCGGCGAAGTTGCGCTCCGCCTCGGCGAACGGCAGCCGCGTCCACACCGGCCGGCTCTGCACGGCGAGCGTGCGGACGAGACCGTAGTAGAAGGCCGCGTTGGCGACGACATCGGTGACGGTGGGCCCGGCGGGCAGGACCCGGTTCTCGACACGCAGGTGCGGTACGCCGTCGGCGACGCCGTAGACGGGCCGGTTCCACCGGTACACCGTGCCGTTGTGGAGGCAGAGTTCGCCGAGCCCGGGCACCCCTCCCCCGTCGATGACCTTTCCCGGGTCCTCGTCGTCGAAGATCGGGAGCAGCGCGGGGAAGTAGCGCAAGTTCTCCTCGAAGAGTTCGAGCGGCCCGTCGATCCACCGCTCCCCGAACCAGGTACGCGGTCGCACGCCCTGCGCGACGAGTTCGGGCGGCCGGGTGTCGGTGGCCTGCTCGAAGAGCGGCACGCGCGACTCGCTCCACAGCTCGCGCCCGAAGACGAAGGGCGCGTTGGCCCCCACCGCGATCTGCACCGCCGTCACCGCCTGCGCCGCGTTCCACACCCCCGCGAACCGCTCCGGCGTCACTTGCAGATGCAACTGCACGGAGGTGCAGGCGGCCTCCGGCATGATCGACCCGGTGGTGCACGAGAGGTGCTCGGTACCCTCAATGTCGAGGCTGAAGTCCTCGCCGCGCGCGTTGACGATCTGCTCGTTGAGCAGGGTGTACCGGTCGACGGCGGAGAAATTCGCCTCCACCAGGTGTTCCTGTCCGAGCGTCGGGAGAATACCGATCATCAATACGCCCGCGTCCCGCTGCGCGGCCTGCCGGTGCGCGTAGGCGAGACCCGTGCGGAGTTCTTCGGCGAGCTGGTCGAGCACCCGGCCCCCGAGGCGGTGCGGGGCGATATTGACCTCAAGATTGAACATTCCCAGCTCGGTCTGGAAATCCCGGCTCGCGATGCGTTCGAGCACCTCCCCGTTGACCATTCGGGGAAGACCGTCGGGGCCCGCGAGATTGAGTTCGATCTCCAGGCCCATGAGGTTCTTCGGGCGGTCGAAGCGCCCTTCCCGCAGAAGTCGCTCCAGACCGTCCAGACACTGCCGCAACTTCGCCCGGTAGCGTCGGCGGTCGGACAGGTCGAATATGCCCGCCACGACCTTCTCCCCCATCGAAGTGTCCCCTCCTGGATGGGCGGCCGGGTGCTCCGGCCACGAGGTCCACGGTGGATGATGCCCCGGCCCGCTGATCCGTAACGCCCCGCGGACGGCTCATTGCGGATAGGCTGTCCGCCGCCGCGCACGGCACATTCCAAGGGCATGGCAAGGCAAAGCGAGGCGCGCAGCAGGATTCACGGAACTTTTCCTCCCGCCGATCTCCCGCCGATCTCCCAGTGATCTCCCGGCGGTCCTGGTGAATATCGCCGACGGCTACCGGACGACCACGCCAAGGGCACATGCCGAGGTCACTGGCGCGGTACCCGGGAAATCAATGGTGAAACCTTCACGGAAAAGACCGGATAGTGACTTGCCCGCAATAAGCGCGACAGCTAGCGGAAACCCCGCGCGAACACGCATCGTATAAACTCTGCGCACGAGGTGGAGAGTTGGCGCTTGCGCGCCGGGAGTCGAGAGCATCCTCCGTGGCGCGCGAGCGGACAGAGCCGTCGTACCACCGCCCGCTCCACCAGCCTGTCGCACGAGAGAGGCTCCCGCCCATGCCCTTGCACCTTCCGCCTGCCCCCGCGGCCGGCCTGCGCAGCGTCCGCACCGCCCTGGCATCGCCGACCGCCGTCCACGAGGCCCCCACCCCCGCGCTGCGCACCGCACGCGGCCCGCTCATCGCCGAGCCGGGCCTTCCGGTGCACGTCCTGGACCCCACCGCCCCCCGCTCGGCGGGGCGCACCCGCCTGAATTCCTGGCGCTTCACCGTTCGCAACGGCGATCGCCCGCTCGCGGTCGGCGAGGCACGGCTCACGGCGGACGGCTGGACCTTCTCGCACTTCTTCGAGGGCCCGTACGTCAACGCCGCCGACCGGGCCATGCACGAGGCGGACGCCCTGAACACGCCGTACCAGGCACGGCTGCTCTCCGTCCCCGCCCTCTACATGCTCATGCTGTGGCTGCACACCGACGTCGCCGACATGTCGGCGGAGAGCGCGCTCGGCGAGCAGGACCTGCTGGTACCGCTCGCCCCGGCCCCGCCCGGCTTCACCGCGTACCTGCCGCTGCGCGCAGCCCAGTTCCTGCCCGTACTCGAACGGAGGCTGGCACCTCCGGCGTCCCCCGCCGGGCTGCTCGACAGCCTCGCCTGACGGCAGCCCCACCCCCGTAGTCCCAGCGGACTAGAGCGAACCACCCGAACGGGCAAGGCCGTTCAGTGAACCGCCCGCACGGGTGAAGCGTCCCTGTCCGAAGAGGCCCGCTCCCGCGAAATCCCTGCGGAAGCGGCCTCCCAGGGGAAGACTTGCGACCAGCAACCGATACGGGGGATGCGGTCATGACCATCGAGGAACCCGCCGGCCTCACCAGCCGGCCGAGCCCCACGAGCCAGCGAGAGACCCGAACCATGTGCCAGCACCAGCCACCCTGCCCCACCGCCCTCTCCGCCGACCGGGACGCCGCACTGCCGGTCGCCCATCACCCGGAGCAGGGCTGGAGCCTGCTGTGCAACGGGGTCCTGCTCTTCGAGGACACCGGCGAACTCCTCCCCGACGGCAGCGTCATCGCCCCGCACCGCCCGACGGCGGGCACGGTGACGACCGCGGCCTGAGCCACCCGGGCGGAACGGCGCAACGGCGCGGGGCCGGTACGGAGAGACGATCTCCGTACCGGCCCCGCGTTTCCCATGGGGGGAGTCGAGCACCCTCGGCGGCAGCCCAACCTCGGCCGCGGCCCCGCCCAGCCCCCGCCGGCAGCCTCGCTCAGTCCTCGTAGGCGTCCAGCGGCGGGCAGGAGCACACGAGGTTGCGGTCGCCGAAGGCCTGGTCGATGCGGCGCACCGGCGGCCAGTACTTCGTCGTCGGGTCGACGTGGCCGGGGAAGACCGCCTCGGCCCGCTCGTAGGCGTGCTCCCAGTCCCCCGCGAGCGCCCGCGCGGTGTGCGGAGCGTTGTGCAGCGGGTTGTCCTCGGCGGGCCACGTACCGGCCGCGACCTTGTCGATCTCGGCGCGGATCGCGATCATCGCCTCGCAGAAACGGTCCAGCTCGGCAAGGTTCTCGCTCTCGGTCGGCTCGATCATGAGCGTCCCCGCGACCGGGAAGGACATCGTCGGGGCATGGAAGCCGTAGTCGATGAGGCGCTTCGCGATGTCGTCGACGGTGACGCCCGTGGTCTTCGTCAGCTCGCGCAGGTCCACGATGCACTCGTGCGCGACGAGCCCGGCGGGACCGGTGTAGAGCACGGGGAAGTGCGGCTCCAGGCGCTTGGCGATGTAGTTCGCCGACAGCACGGCGACCTGCGTGGCCTCCTTGAGCCCCTCGCCGCCCATGAGCCGCACGTACGCCCACGAGATCGGCAGGATGCCGGCCGAGCCCCAGGGAGCGGCCGAGACCGGGCCCACGCCCGTCTCCGGACCGGCGGCCGGCTGGAGCGGGTGGTTGGGCAGGTACGGGGCAAGGTGCTCACGGACGCCGATCGGGCCGACGCCCGGGCCACCGCCGCCGTGCGGGATGCAGAAGGTCTTGTGCAGGTTGAGGTGCGAGACGTCGCCGCCGAAGTGCCCGGGCCGCGCGAGGCCGACGAGGGCGTTGAGGTTGGCGCCGTCGATGTACACCTGGCCGCCGGCCTCGTGCACGGCCGCGCAGACGTCGGCCACGTGCTCCTCGAAGACGCCGTGCGTCGAGGGGTACGTGATCATGAGCACGGCCAGCTCGTCGCGGTGCTTGTCGATCTTGGCGTGCAGGTCGTCGAGGTCCACCTCGCCGTTCTCGGCGGTCTTCACGACGACGACCTTCATCCCGGCCATGACGGCGGAGGCGGCGTTGGTGCCGTGCGCCGACGAGGGGATGAGGCAGACGGTACGTGCCGTGTCGCCGTTCGCGCGGTGGTAGCCGCGCACCGCGAGCAGCCCGGCCAGCTCGCCCTGCGAACCGGCGTTCGGCTGGAGCGAGACCTTGTCGTACCCGGTGACCTCGGCCAGCCGCTCCTCCAGCTCGCGGATCAGCTCCAGGTACCCCTGCGCCTGCGAGACCGGCACGAAGGGGTGCAGCGAGCCGAACTCGGGCCAGGTGACCGGCTCCATCTCGGTCGTCGCGTTGAGCTTCATCGTGCAGGAGCCGAGCGGGATCATGCCCCGGTCCAGGGCGTAGTCCTTGTCGGAGAGCGAGCGCAGGTAGCGCAGCATCGCCGTCTCGGAGCGGTGCGCGTGGAAGACCGGGTGGGTCAGGTACGTGCTCGTGCGGCGCAGCGCCTCGGGGAGCGCGTCGCCCGTCGAGGCGTCGAGCGCCTCGATGTCGGCCGTGACGCCGAAGGCGGCCCAGACGGCGGCGAGGCGGGCGCGGTCGGTGGTCTCGTCGCAGGCGAGCGAGAGCGTGTCCGCGTCCACGCGGTGGAGGTTGACGCCCTGCTCGCGGGCGGCGGCGAGGATCGCGTCGGCGCGCCCCGGGACGGTCACGGTGAGGGTGTCGAAGTACTCGCCGTGGGCGACGGCGACGCCCCCGGCGCGCAGCCCGGCGGCGAGCAGGCTCGCGTAACGGTGGGTCCGCTCGGCGATCGCGCGCAGCCCCTCGGGGCCGTGGTAGACCGCGTACATCCCGGCCATGACCGCGAGGAGGACCTGCGCGGTGCAGATGTTGCTCGTCGCCTTCTCACGGCGGATGTGCTGCTCGCGGGTCTGGAGGGCGAGGCGGTACGCCTTGTCGCCGTCCGCGTCGACGGAGACGCCGACGAGGCGGCCCGGCAGGCTGCGCGCGTGCGCCTCGCGGACGGCCATGTAGCCGGCGTGCGGGCCGCCGAAGCCCATCGGGACGCCGAAGCGCTGCGTCGTGCCGACGGCGATGTCCGCGCCCAGCTCGCCGGGCGAGGTGAGCAGGGTGAGGGCGAGCAGGTCGGCGGCGACGGTGACGACGGCGTTGACGGCGTGCGCCTGCTCGATGACGGGGCGCAGGTCCCGTACGGCCCCGGAGGCGCCCGGGTACTGGAGGAGGACGCCCGTGACGCCGCCCTCCGCGTACTCGGCGGGCAGGCCCTGCGACAGGTCGGCGACGACGACCTCGACACCCGTCGGCTCCGCGCGGGTGCGCAGCACGGCGACGGTCTGCGGGAAGGTGTCGGCGTCGACGAGGTAGACGCCCTTCTTGACCTTGCCGACGCGCCGCGAGAGCGCCATCGCCTCGGCGGCGGCGGTGCCCTCGTCGAGCAGCGAGGCGCCCGAGGTGGGCAGTCCGGTGAGGTCGGCGACCATCGTCTGGAAGTTGAGCAGCGCCTCCAGGCGGCCCTGCGAGATCTCCGGCTGGTACGGGGTGTACGCGGTGTACCAGGCCGGGTTCTCCATGACGTTGCGCAGGATGACCGGCGGCGTGAAGGTGCCGTAGTAGCCGAGGCCGATCATGGAGTCCAGGACCTCGTTGCGCCGGGCGAGGGCGCGCAGTTCGGCCAGGACCTCGGCCTCGGTGCGCGCGGCGGGGAGCTGGAGCGCCTCGGCGGAGCGGATCACCTCGGGCACGGCGGCGGCGGTGAGTTCGTCGAGCGAGCCGAAGCCGACCTGAGCGAGCATCTTCGCCCGCGCCTCGGCGTCGGGCCCGATGTGGCGCCGGGCGAAGGGCGTGCCCTCTTCCAGCCGGGTCAGCGGGGTGCGGTGGACGGTCATCTGCGGGGGCCTCCTGGTCGGCGCGACCTGCACCGGATACCACCTGCGGGTACCCGGACGGCCTCCCCCTCTGTCATCCGGACCTGAGAGCTTCACCTTCACGGGCGCACGCGCCCGTGAAGGCTTTCACCGTCGGTGAGGACCGTCGCCCCGCACAGCCGCCGGACGCGTCCTGCTTTCCAGAGTGACCTCGCCCGCGCGGTACAGGGGCCTGAGAGATTCCGGGGAGGATTTGCTCCTTCGGCGTCCCCGGGTCTCGCGTTCCGGGGCACTCTCCCGCACAGGGTCAGCAGCCACTGGCCAGCGTACCAGCGGCGCGCCGGGCGGGTCAGGGGCGGCGGGGCGCCGAGTGGCCGCCGGGGCGGAAGTGCCTTTACGTAGGAGTACGAGCCCTACGGCCCCGCAGCGCGGGCGCCGACACCAGGAGGTGCCGTGGAGAGCGACATCGACCCGCACGCCCTGATCGGTCGCAAGGCGGTGGACCGCGAGGGTGCCAGGATCGGCACCGTGGACGAGGTCTACCTCGACGACGCCACCGGAATCCCGGAGTGGGCGGCGATACGCACCGGCCTCTTCAGCCGGGACGCCTTCGTCCCCCTGGAGCCGAGCCAGCTCGTCGCGGGCGTCCTGCGCGTCCCCTTCGCGCGCGCCCTCGTCAAGGACGCGCCCGACTTCGGCGTCGGCCGTCACCTCTCCCCGCAGCAGGAGCTACGGCTCTACCGTCACTACGGCCTCGACGCGAGCCCCCCGGAACCCCATGAGGACGTCGAGTTCGGGCGCATCGCGGGCCGCGAGGACGCCTGAGCGCCCCCTGCCCGAGGATTCCCAACCGCATCCCCGCCTACCGCGCCCGCGCCTCGTTCTGATCCGTCCCCCGCACCAGCGGGAGCGGTTCCCCCGCGCTCAGGTCCGGATCGTCGACGGCGAAGGTCCGTACACGTCCGGGGCGCTCGTCGTACGGCGTCTCGAAGCGCACCGTGACCCGCCCCAGCCCGCTGCCCTGCACCCATCCCGGTCCGTGCTCCCCGTGCACGACGTCCTGGCCCGGGCGCCACTGGGGCACGGGCGGTGCGGACGGTACGGGCACGGGTGCCGCCACCAGGACGGGTTCCGGGGCCCGGGCGAGGGGCTCCTCGCCCGCCGTCGTCCGCGCGAACAGCACCTCCTGCGTGAAATCGGCGAGCCCGGAGACCCCGACCCCGAGCAGCCGCACCCCGCCCGTGGTGTCCACGAGCTCCAGGAGCCGCGCCGCCGCCTCGCGCACCACGGCCGGGTCGTCCGTGGGCGCGCGCAGCGTCTCGGAGCGCGTCAGCGTCGAGAAGTCGTACCGCCGCACCTTGAGCACCACGGTCCGCCCCGAGCGCCCGCTCGCCCGCAGCCGCCCCACACAGCGGTCGGCGAGGGCGGCGACCTCGGCCCGTACCCGTACCCGGTCGTGGATGTCCAGGTCGTAGGTGTCCTCGACCGAGACCGACTTGCCCTCGCGCTCGGCGACGACCGGCCGCTCGTCGCGCGCGAGCGACATCGCGTACACCCCCGCGCCGTGCGCCTTCCCGAGCAGCCGTACGAGTTCGTCCTCGCCCGCCTCCGCGATCTCCCCGATCGTGCTGATCCCGGCCCGGCGCAGGTGGTCCCCGGTGGCGGGGCCGACGCCGGGCAGCACTCGCACGGAGAGCGGCGCGAGCAGGGCGCGTTCGGTGCCCGGCTCGATCAGCACGAGGCCGTCCGGCTTGGCCCGCTCGGAGCCGATCTTCGCGAGCATCTTCGACGCGGCGAGGCCCACCGAGCCCGTCAGCCCCGTCCGCGCCTTGATGTCGGCCCGCAGCCGCTCCCCCACCGCGCGCGCCGTCTCCGCGTCGAAGGCCGCGCCCCCCGCCTCCAGATCGACGAACGCCTCGTCGAGACTGAGCGGTTCCACGAGCGGCGAGAGCGCCCCGAGCAGTTCCATCACCTGCTCGCTCACGCTCCGGTAGAGCGTGAAGCGCGGGAAGAGGTAAGCGGCGTTCGGCGCGAGGCGGCGCGCCTGCGCCGTCGGCATCGCCGAGTGCACCCCGAAGGCGCGTGCCTCGTAGGAGGCCGTGGAGACGACTCCGCGCGGGCCGAGCCCCCCGACGACGACCGCTTTCCCGCGCAGGCTCGGCTTCGCCGCCTGCTCGGCGGCGGCGAAGAAGGCATCCATGTCCAGATGCAGCACGGTCGGGGCACGTCTCACACCCCCATGCTCGCGCACCCCACTGACAACGCCCGGTACGGACGGCCGGGACGGGACTCGCGTCCGGCGCACCCCGCACACACGGGAAAGGCGGGCGGCCACCCGGCCACCCGCCTCCGCTCCGCGAGGTCCCGCGAGGTCCCGGGCCTCACACCGCCCGGTTGCGCCGCCGCGCCGCGAGTTCGTCCCCGACGGCCTCGCCGCCCCCGACGACGGTCTCCCCCGCGTCGATCCGCTCACCGTGCAGCTGGGCGAGCGCCGCCTCGACGTCACGCTGCACGACGCCCACGGCGATGCCGAAGATCCCCTGGCCGCCCTGGAGCAGTTCGACGACCTCCTCGGACGACGTGCACTCGTAGACCGTCGCCCCGTCGCTCATGAGGGTCATCCCCTCCAGGTCCTTGGGGTCGCGGTGGCGCAGGTGCTGCACGGTGCCGCGGATGTTCTGGAGCGCGACCCCGGTGTCCAGGAAGCGCCGCACGATCTTCAGGACCACGACGTCGTGGAAGCTGTAGAGCCGCTGGGTCCCGGAGCCCTGCGCGGCACGCACGCTCGGCTCCACGAGCCCGGTACGCGCCCAGTAGTCGAGCTGGCGGTACGTGATGCCCGCCGCCACACACGCCGTCGGCCCCCGGTACCCCACCGCGGGCGCGGCCACGATCGCCTGCGGTCCCTGCGCACCCCCACGCAGCGGCAGGGGAGCCTCGCCGTTCGGGCGTAGTCCGGGAACGCCCCCCACCCTGCTGTCGCCGCTGCTTCTCACGCCGACCTCCGTCCTCGACCTGGCACATGACGGTAGGCAGTCACCAGGGGTGCGTCAACGATCGCCACGCTGGGCACGCCGGGTGATATTCCCCCGGAGAGTGGTTTACCGCGCAGTGTGTGGGGGTAAGGCTAGCCGAATGCCCGCCCGTCCCCCGGTTCTCCACGGGAGTCGGGGGCCCGGAGCGGGCTTCACTGGCTATTGGTCCCGAAGTCCTCGGGAGAGATCTGGTCGAGGAACTCGCGGAACTTCTCCACCTCGTCCTCCTGCTCGTCGGGGATCGCGATCCCCGCGCTGTCGAGCAGTTCCTCCGCACCGTAGATCGGCGAGCCGGTGCGCAGCGCGAGCGCTATGGCGTCGGAGGGACGGGCGCTGACCTCGATACCACTGGCGAAGACGAGTTCCGCGTGGAAGATGCCGTCCTTGAGGCCGGTGATGCGGACCTCGGTCAGCTCCTGGCCGACGGCTTCGAGCACGTTCTTGAAGAGGTCGTGCGTCAGCGGCCTGGCAGGGGTCATCCCCTGCTGGGCGAAGGCGATGGCCGTCGCCTCGCCGGCACCGATCCAGATGGGAAGGTACCGGTCGCCTCCCACTTCTCGCAGGAGCACGATCGGCTGGTTGGAGGGCATTTCGACCCGGACACCTACGACGTCGAGCTCATTCACACACCAACCCTAGGTCGTCCCCGGCCGGTTTGGGTAGTCGGGGGCGTACGAGCAGGGAGGCACGGGGCCGAAAGGCGCAGCGGTCCCGTAAGGAAACTCTCGCGCGAACCGGTACGGACCGGGCACGCACGCCTGCCGAAGCGGCTTCGCCCGGGCCCGCAGGCGCCGGACCCGCCGCGCACGGAACGGCATGTGCCCGGCCGGGCCTCGCTCGGGACGGTGCGTGCCGGCCCGGTCGCGCTCAGGACCGTACGTCGAGGGCCAGCTCGACCAGCGCGGTGTGCAGCCCCGTCGCGAGATCGGCCAGCTCGCGGGTGCGCTCCTCCGCCTGCGCGCGCGTCTGCGGGTTGCGGTGGCGCACGAGCGGGGCGACGACCTGCTCGACAAGTCCCGCCTCGCGGTCGGCGGCGGCCTTGGTCGCCCGCAGGTGCCTCGGCTCGATCCCGTGCCGCCCCAGCTTCGAGACGAGCCGGGCGACGCGCACGAGGCGGGCGTCGTAGTACCCGTCGGGGAGCGGGGTGACCAGCCCGTACGACTCCCAGGCGGCCAGTTCCGCCTCGTCCACGCCCGCCGCGGCCAGCAGCTCGGCGCGGCCGAGACGGCTCACGGTCACCTCGTCGCGCGGCGGCGGGCCGCTCTGCCGCCCGACGAGCGGTGCCGCCGGGCGCTCACCGCGCTCGACGGCGTCCAGGTACTCACGGATCGCCTTGAGCGGAAGGTAGTGGTCGCGCTGCATCCGCAGGACGTGGCCGAGGCGCTCCACGTCCCGCGGGGTGAACTTCCGGTACCCGGAAGGAGTGCGCTGGGGCTCGATGAGCCCCTCCGACTCCAGAAAGCGGATCTTGGAGATGGTGACCTCGGGGAACTCCTCGCGGAGGATGTTCAGCACGGCCCCGATACTCACCGAACGGGTCCGCTCGGCGGTGGTGCCCACCGGGCGGGTCCGCTCGGCGGCGGTGCCGTCAAGGCCGGCACCGCCCCTCGCTCTGTCCACCATGGCCCCTGCTCTCGCGGGTCAGAGTGCCTGCTGGCTCGCGTAGAAGACCAGCCGGTACTTGCCGATCTGCACCTCGTCGCCATTGGCGAGCACGACCGAGTCGATGCGCTCGCGATTGACGTAGGTGCCGTTGAGACTGCCGACATCGGCGACCGTGAAGGTGCCGTCGGCCTCCCGCCGGAACTCCACGTGCCGCCGGGAGACGGTCACGTCGTCGAGGAAGATGTCGCTCTGCGGGTGACGGCCCGCCGTGGTCAGCTCCCCGTCGAGCAGGAAGCGGCTGCCCGAATTGGGGCCGCGCCGCACGATCAGGAGCGCCGAGCCGAGCGGCAGGGCGTCCACGGCCGCCTGGGCCTCCGGGGAGAGCGCGGGCAGCGCCGTCTGTCCGGTGGCCTCGGGGTCGTACGCCTCAAGACCCGAGATGGAGATCGTCGACGTGGTCTCCGAGGCACGCTCGGGCACCGCGCCCGGGCGCAGCGGAGCCCCGCAGTTGGAGCAGAAGCGGCCGGTCTGTGGGTTCTGATGACCGCACCTGCTACACACCAGAAAGCCCATGGACGAGTCCTCCTGACCCTGCTGTCCCGCGGGAGCGTTCGACGCATACGAGTCGCGGGCGAACCCTCCACCCGAACTTGAGGTTGACGGTTCCCCGAAACCTATGCGGCCCGCGGTGGCCGGGTCAACAGCCGACGCGCCCGGACCACCCTGCGTACCACCAGCCGGACCAGCAACTTCGTCACGGAACAGCGGGCGCTCCCCCTC
The DNA here is from genome assembly GCF_010548245.1 of Streptomyces sp. SID11385. Taxonomy (GTDB): domain Bacteria; phylum Actinomycetota; class Actinomycetes; order Streptomycetales; family Streptomycetaceae; genus Streptomyces. Next base: position 6,641 of record NZ_JAAGLR010000459.1, on the reverse strand, counting down.
CTCGCCGGGACGGGCGCGGTGCCGCGCGGCGGCACCGTCCTCGCGCTTGTTCCTGCCGAACAACTTCGAAAAAAAACTCACGGGCGATTCCCCTTGACCGAAACAGACCCGCCCGTGGGGCAGGACGAACCCTCATTGCTCTCACTGACTGTCCGGGACATCTCCACGAGGCCCACGACCACCGGACAGTTTTCCCTACGCGCCCCTCTGACGGCGCGTCGACCCCCCGCTTCCTCCTGCCCTCGCGCGCCAATCGTCATGCCCTTCGCCTCACCGCGAGGACGACTGAGCGTAATCGGGCGTCTTCGCGGGCCGCAAGGCGTCCACGACGATCTTCTTCTCCTCCTGCACCACTACCGTGGCCTGCTCCTTCTCCAGAGTCTGCACGACCCCGCCCGGGATGCTGAGCGCGGGCGTCAGGTCCTGCGACTTGCCGATGACCTTGAACCGGAACGGGGCTTCGACCTTGTGCCCGTCGATCCGCACGCTCTTGCCCTCATCGGTCAGATACGTGCTCGCGACGACCCGGACGTCACCGATCTGGATCGCCTCCGCCCCCGCCGCGCGCAACTCCTGGATGGTGTCGAGGAGCATGTCGGCCTTGACCCGGTGCTTCGGGTCCTCGACCGTCACCGTGATCCCGGGCCCCTGCGCGGCGACCGTGCCGGCCAGGATGCCGAGCTGGCGTTCCTTCTCCACGGTCTGTTTCCGTGCCTCCTCCGCCTGGTCCGAGCTGTTCTCCAGCTCCGTGCGCTGGCTCTCCAGACTCTGCTTCTCGTCTTCCAGACGCTGAGTACGGTCATCCAGTTCATCGAGAATACGAACAAGATCTTCCTGACGTGCCCCGCGCAACGCACTGCTGTCGTTGTGCGAGCGCACCTGGATGGCGAGACCGAGGCCGAGGACGAAGAGCAGCAGCGCGACGGTGAGCTGCGCGCGAGTCACGCGCGGCGGCCACAGGCCCTTGACGAGCCGCTGACGGCCCGTCAGCCCGGCACCCGCCCCCGCGGGCGCGCGGGGCGGTTCCGGGGCCGTCTCGGCACGCTGCTCCGCCGTCCGCTTCCCGTCTTCTTCGCCGGTCTGTGCCCGCGGCTGTTCCTCGGGCAGCTCGCCGGGGCGTTCCCGGGGCGGTTGGTCGGCCCGTTCCCGGGGCGGTTCGCCGGGTCGCTCGTCGGGCGTTTCGCTCATGGTGCGCTCACGCCCTGAAGACGTGTCGGCGGATCGCTGCCGCGTTGGAGAAGATGCGGATGCCGAGCACGACGACGACTCCCGTGGACAACTGGGCGCCGACACCGAGCTTGTCGCCGAGGAAGACGATGAGCGCGGCGACGACGACATTGGAGAGGAAGGAGACGACGAAGACCTTGTCGTCGAATATGCCGTCGAGCATCGCGCGCAGGCCGCCGAAGACGGCGTCGAGCGCCGCGACGACGGCGATGGGCAGATAAGGCTCGACGACGGCGGGCACCTCGGGACGGACGAAGAGTCCCACCACCACCCCGACGACGAGGCCCAGTACGGCGATCACGATGTGCCCTTCCCTGCTGGATTCGCTGTCTTCGACTGCGTCTTCGGCTGTGCTCCCGGCTGCTTCCCCGCCTCCGTGTCCGGCCGGGCGGAGCGCACCCGTACGGCCGGAGCCGCGGGGACCCGCAGGGAGTCCTCGGCGGAGAGCTTCACCCGGATGTCGTAGTCCTTGTGCAAGCGGTTCAGGTACTGGCCGTCCACGCTCCCCTGGAACCGGTCCTTCAGCCGCGGCCCGTCCCCGAGGGCGAGGACGGTGTACGGCGGCACGAGCGGTTTGTTGTCGACGAGCACGGCCTCCCCGGCGGCCCGGATCGCCGAGAGCGCGGTGAGACGCTGGCCGTTGACCGCGACGGCCTCGGCGCCCGACTCCCACAGGCCGTTGACGACGCGTTGCAGGTCGCGGTCCCGTACGCGTCCGATGTCGGAGAAGTCGGTGGTCTGCCGGGGCCCGTCGCCGGTGCTGCTCTGCGCGGAGGCCGCGTCGTCGACGACGAGCCTGATTCCGGGGCCCTGGGCCGCGCTCGCCCCGGAGAGCAGGCCGAGCAGCCGGACGCGGTCCGTGCCGTTGTCCTTGAGCGCCGCGTCCTGGCGCCGGCCGACCTCGTCGCGCAGGGACTCGACGTGTTTCTCCAGCCGGTCGGCCGCGTCGCTCTCATCGTTGATGCGGTCGATGAGTTCCTCGCGCTCCTTGGCGAGCACCGGAGCGCTCTCCCGGGCCTGCGAGGCTCCGACCGTCACGACGAGGGCGGCGAGGACGAGACCGAGGCCGAGCAGCAGCCGGCCGCGCAGCGTGCGCGGGAGCCCCGCGGCGCTTCCGGCCGCGCGTTTGCGGGCGGCGGCCTCGGCGTAGCCGTCGTCGAGGCTGTGATCCATGACGTTCGTCAGCAGCGACATGGAGGCGTCCGGGCGCCGGGAGGGGGCACCGCCTCGGGTGGGGGGCTGCTGCGACATGCCGCACATCGTCGCATGTCGGGGGCCGTTCCTCCGAATGGCCCCACCGGCGATGCGCCCGGGTGTCCTCTTTCACCCGCAAGAGTGAGTCTCCGCCCGCCCTGCCCGCTTCTTCACGAGGTGTCAGTACGTCGCGGAACGACGGCGGAGGCCGCACCACCCGGTACGCCTCGCGTCCGGGTGGTGCGGCCTCCGCCGGAACCGGGTCAGTGCCCGGCGCTGTCCACGACGCTCGCCCACTCGTCGAGCAGGGCCTGCGCCGACTCGTCGTCGGGGCCCTCGGCCCACAGGTGGGTGACCGCTTCCGCGGGGTCGGGGAGGACCATGACCCACCGTCCGTCGGACTCCACGACACGTACCCCGTCGGTCACGTCGACGGACCGTCCCGCGGCGGCTTCGACGACGGTCCGCATGACGAGGCCCTTGACCGCCCACGGGGTGGCCAGGTCGCGCTTGATGACGTGGGCCCGGGGGATGCGCGCGTCGATCTGGCTCAGGGTGAGCTGGGTGCGGGCGACGAGCCCGATGAGCCGTACGAAGGCGGCGGTGCCGTCGAAGACGCTGCTGAACTCGGGGATGATGAAGCCGCCCCGGCCGTCGCCGCCGAAGATCGTCCCGTCCTCGCGGCCCACGCGGGTGAGGTCGTCGGGCGAGGTCATCGTCCATTCGACCTGGGTGCCGTGGTAGGCGGCGACCTGTTCGGCGATACGGGTCGTCGTCACGGGGAGCGCGACGCGCCCGCTGCGGCGTTCGGCGGCGACGAGGTCGAGCATGACGAGCAGCGCACGGTCGTCCTCGACGATGCGGCCCTTCTCGTCGACGAGCGAGAGCCGCTCCCCCACCGGGTCGAAGCGCACCCCGAAGGCGGCCCCCGCGGAGGCCACGATCTCGCCGAGCCGGACCAGGCCGGCGCGCCGCGTGTCGGCGGTCTCGGTGGGCCTGGACTCGTCGAGCCCGGGGTTGATGGTGAGCGAGTCGACGCCGAGCTTGCCGAGCAGGCTGGGCAGCACGAGCCCGGCGCTGCCGTTGGAGGCGTCCACGACGACCTTGAGCCCGGATTCGCTGATGCCGGTGGTGTCGATGTTGCGGAGCAGCGAGCCCGTGTAGGAGTCGAAGACGCTGGAGGGGAAGTGCAGGTCGCCGATCTCGCCGGGGAAGGCCCTGCGGTACTCCTGGCGGGCGTAGACGCGGTCGAGCTTGCGCTGGCTGGCCTGCGAGAGGTCGGCGCCGTTCCCGTCGAAGAACATGATGTCGACGGAGTCGGGCACGCCCGGGGTCGTACGGATCATGAGGCCGCCCGCACTGCCCCGCGCGGTCTGCTGCCGGGCCACGGGCAGTGGCACGTTCTCCAGATCGCGTACGTCGATGGCGCTCGCCTGGAGCGCGGAGATCACGGCCCGCTTGAGGGCGCGGGCCCCTCGCGAGTGGTCGCGTGCCGTGGTGACCGTGGAGCCCTTCTTGAGCGTGGTGGCGTAGGCACCGGCGAGGCGGACGGCGAGTTCGGGGGTGATCTCGACGTTGAGGATGCCGGAGACGCCGCGGGCGCCGAAGAGGTGCGCCTGGCCGCGCGACTCCCAGATGACGGAGTTGTTGACGAAGGCGCCGGCCTCGATGGTCTTGAACGGGTAGACCCGCACATTGCCCTGGATGATCGATTCCTCGCCGACGAGGCACTCGTCGCCGATGACGGCGCCGTCCTCGATGCGGGCCGCGCGCATGATGTCGGTGTTCTTACCGATGACGCAGCCGCGCAGGTTGCTGTGCTCGCCGATGTAGACGTTGTCGTGGAGGACGGCCTTGTGGAGGAAGGCACCGCTCTTGACGACGACGTTGGAGCCCACGACGGTGTGTTCGCGCAGCTCGGCGCCGGCCTCGACCTTGGCGTAATCACCGACGTAGAGGGGCCCCCGCAGTACGGCGTCCGGGTGCACGTCGGCGCCTTCGGCGACCCAGACGCCGGGGGAGATCTCGAAGCCGTCGAGTTCGACGTCGACCTTGCCGTCGAGGACGTCGGCCTGGGCCTTGACGTAGCTCTCGTGGGTGCCGACGTCCTCCCAGTAGCCCTCGGCGATGTAGCCGTAGACGGGCTTGCCTTCCTTCATGAGCTGCGGGAAGACGTCACCGGACCAGTCGACAGAGGTGTCGGCCTCGACGTAGTCGAAGACCTCGGGCTCCATGACGTAGATGCCGGTGTTCACCGTGTCCGAGAAGACCTGTCCCCAGGTCGGCTTCTCCAGGAAGCGCTCGACCTTTCCCTCGTCGTCGACGATGGTGATGCCGAATTCGAGCGGATTGGGGACCCGGGTGAGGCAGACCGTGACGAGGGCGCCTTTTTCCTTGTGGAAATTGATGAGGTCGGTCAGGTCGAAGTCGGTGAGCGCGTCGCCGGAGATGACGAGAAAAGCGTCGTCCTTGAGCGCCTCTTCGGCGTTCTTCACACTCCCCGCTGTGCCGAGCGGCTTCTCCTCGTTGGCGTAACTCAGCTCCATCCCGAGGTCTTCGCCGTCGCCGAAGTAGTTCTTGACCAGCGAGGCCAGGAACTGCACGGTAACCACTGTCTCGGTGAGACCGTGCCGCTTGAGAAGCCGCAGCACGTGCTCCATGATCGGCCGGTTGGCGACCGGGAGCAGTGGTTTGGGCATGCTGGAGGTCATGGGGCGAAGCCGGGTGCCTTCACCACCGGCCATCACAACGGCCTTCATATCGGGAGTGTCCTCCTCGAAGAGACGGATCGAATACCAACGGGCCGCCTCTTCAGGAGAACGGCTTCAGTCGGCCGTGGCCGCCGCCTTGATGACCCGGCGGACCTGCACCACGTACAAGATTCCTGCCCACCAATACAGGGTTGTACCCCATCCTGCGAACGCCCATCCGAAAATCGCCGCCAGTGAAGCGAGCCATCCGCTTCCGTCACTGAGCAGCAGCAGCGGGAAGGCGTACATCAAGTTGAACGTAGCCGCCTTCCCGAGAAAGTTCACCTGGGGCGGCGGGAATCCGTGCTTGCGGAGGATCAGCACCATGACGCCCAGCAGCAGCTCACGGGCGAGGAGAACGCAGGTGACCCAGAGCGGGAGAATCTCGCGCCAGGTGAGACCGACCAGGGTGGACAGGATGTAGAGCCGGTCGGCGGCGGGGTCGAGGACCCGGCCGAGGCTGCTGATCTGGTTCCACCGGCGGGCGAGTTTTCCGTCGAGGTAGTCACTGATCCCGCTCAGCGCGAGTACGAGGAGTGCCCAGCCATCGCTCTGCGGCCCCCCGAACTCGGGGCGGAGGATCAGCCACAGAAAAAGCGGGACGCCGACAAGCCTCGCCGCGCTGAGGATGTTGGGAATGGTGAGTACCCGATCCGTCTGGACCGCGGTCTCCTGGACCTCCACCCGGGGGCCTCCTGAGGGGAACCGTCAACAGTGCAGCCCGACTTTACCGGGTGCCCCGGGCGCTACGGCGTGAGGGGTCCCGCTGACAGCGACGCGCCCCTGGAGCCGGCCTGGTCCTGAACGCGGAAAAGCCCCGCACCAAATGAATGGTGCGGGGCTTCCCCCACAAATATTGTTCGGCGGCGTCCTACTCTCCCACAAGGTCCCCCTTGCAGTACCATCGGCGCTACGCAGCTTAGCTTCCGGGTTCGGAATGTAACCGGGCGTTTCCCACGCGCTATGACCACCGAAACACTATAAAACCAGCAACCACCCCGCCACACCGCACATCAAATGCGGGGGCAGTGTGTGATTGTTCGTGGTTTCAGAACCAACACAGTGGACGCGAGCAACTGAGGACAAGCCCTCGGCCTATTAGTACCGGTCAACTCCACCCCTCACAGGGCTTCCATATCCGGCCTATCAACCCAGTCGTCTACTGGGAGCCTTACCCTCTCAAAGGAGGTGGGAACACTCATCTCGAAGCAGGCTTCCCGCTTAGATGCTTTCAGCGGTTATCCCTCCCGAACGTAGCCAACCAGCCATGCCCTTGGCAGAACAACTGGCACACCAGAGGTTCGTCCGTCCCGGTCCTCTCGTACTAGGGACAGCCCTTCTCAATATTCCTACGCGCACAGCGGATAGGGACCGAACTGTCTCACGACGTTCTAAACCCAGCTCGCGTACCGCTTTAATGGGCGAACAGCCCAACCCTTGGGACCGACTCCAGCCCCAGGATGCGACGAG
>NZ_JAAGLR010000430.1 GCF_010548245.1 Streptomyces sp. SID11385 | reverse complement strand
CGACGCCGCCGAGCCCGTCCGGCCGCGCACGGACGCCGGGCCCGCGCCCGCCGGAGGCACCTCGACGCCGCGCGCCTTCAACGAGGAGCTCTCCGAGCACCCGAGCGAACAGGAGCGCGAGCGGGCCGAGGGCGAGCGGCTGCGTTTCGTCGGTGCGGCGACGCGCCGGATCGCGCGCGGCATCGACCTCGACGAGATCGTCATGGGCCTGTGCCGGGCGAGCGTGCCGGTCTTCGCCGACGCGATCCTCGTCTACCTCCGCGACCCGCTCCCGGTCGGCGAGGAGCGCCCGAGCGGGCCGCTCGTGCTGCGGCTGCGCCGCACCGACCGCATCCCCGACCCGGGCATGCTCACCGGGCAGTACACGCTCTCGGGAGCGCTCCTCCCGGCGACGCCGCTGCCGGACGGCTCGGTGCGCGGGGCGCAGACGTGCGAGGTCGAGCCGGACGGCGCGCTCGCCGAGGTGCTGCGCGGGGTCAGGCCGCGCTTCGGCGGCTCGGAGGGGGCGCGGGCCGCGCTCCCCGAACTGCTGGGCGCCGACGCCGTACCGCCGCTCGACGGGGTGGACGGGCAGCGTGCGATCCTCGCCCCGCTGCGCGGGCGCCGCCGGGTGATCGGCGCGGCCGTCTTCCTGCGCGCCCCCGAGCGCGTGCCCTTCGCGCCCGACGACCTGCTCGTCGCCGCGCAGCTCGCGACCCACTCCGCGCTCGGCGTCGACAAGGCGGTGCTGTACGGGCGCGAGGCGTACATCGCGGACAAGTTGCAGCGCATGATGCTCCCCGAGACGCTGCCGCGCGCGACGGGCGTGCGGCTCGCGAGCCGGTACCTGCCGGCCGCCGAGACGGCGCGGGTCGGCGGCGACTGGTACGACGCGATCCCGCTGCCGGGTTCGCGCGTGGCGCTCGTCGTGGGCGACGTCATGGGCCACTCGATGACCTCGGCGGCGATCATGGGCCAGTTGCGGACCACCGCGCAGACCCTCGCCGGGCTCGACCTGCCGCCGACCGAGGTCCTGCACCACCTCGACGAGCAGGCGCAGCGGCTCGGCAGCGACCGCATGGCGACGTGCGTGTACGTCGTCTACGACCCCGTCTCGCACCGCATCACGGTCGCCAACGCGGGCCACCCGCCGCCCCTCCTGCTCCACATGGACGGGCGCGCCGAGGTGCTCAGCGTGCCGCCGGGGGCGCCGATCGGGGTGGGCGGCGTGGACTTCGAGTCCGTCGAGCTGGACGCGCCCTCGGGGGCGACGCTGCTGCTCTACACGGACGGGCTCGTGGAATCGCGGCTGCGGGACGTGTGGACGGGCATCGAGCAGCTCACCGACAAACTCGCCGAGACCGCGCGGCTCACGGGCGCCGACCACGCGCCGCCGCTGGAGGCGCTGTGCGACTCGGTGCTCGACGTGCTCGGGCCGAGCGACCGCGACGACGACATCGCGCTGCTCGCCGCGCGCTTCCAGGGGATCGCGCCGGAGGACGTCGCCTTCTGGTTCCTCGACGCGGAGCCGCGCGCCGTCTCGCGCGCCCGGCGCCTCGCGCGGGAGGCGCTGGAGCGGTGGGGCCTGGAACGGCACATCGACACGGTGCAGCTCCTGGTGAGCGAGGTCGTGACGAACGCGATCCGGTATGCGACGCGCCCCGTCACGCTGCGGCTGCTGCGCACGGACGTGCTGCGGGTGGAGGTCGGCGACGATGTGCCGCAGCTCCCCCGGGTGCGCAACGCGCGCACGACGGACGAGGGCGGGCGCGGCCTGTTCCTGGTGAAGCGGCTCGCGCGCAAGTGGGACGCGACGCGGCTGGGGAACGGGAAGGTCGTGTGGTTCGAGCTGGACGCGTAGGGGCCTGCGGCAGGACGCGCGCCTCCGGCCGCCGGGCGGACGCGTAAGGCCTGGGTACGCCGGTGCCCCCGGCCACGGCTTGGTTCCGTGGCCGGGGGCACCTTTCGCCGTCAGAAGCCGTTGCCGTCCCCGCCGGGGTCCTGCCCGCCCTGGCCGGGCAGGGGCGGGAAGGAGGGTCCGCCCTCGCCCGGGTCGCCGGGGTCGGGGCTGTTCGTCGGGAGGCCGCCGTCGCCCATGTCCGTGGGGTCGGGGTCCGGGGTCGTCGGGTCGGGGTCCGGGGACTCGGTGGTCGGGTCCGGGGTGGGTTCCTCGGGGGCCGACGTGGACGGGGACGGGGTGTCCGAGGGGGTCGGCGTGTCCGAGGGGGTGGGGTCGGCGGTCGGGGTGGTGGCCGCGCCCATGTCGGTGTCGAGGTCGAACTTCTCGGGGGCGCCCACGACCGCGAAGGTGTAGTCGGCCCAGATCTGCGCGGGGAAGCCACCGCCGTTGACCCGGCCGCCGCCCGCCGCGCCGCTCAGCGTGACCTGCGCCCCCTTCTTGTACTTCGTGCCGTCCGCCGTCGTCCCGTCCTTGCCCGCCTCGCCGAAGACGCCGACGGAGGTGACGAGGTCCGGGGTGAAGCCGGTGAACCAGGCCGACTTGTTGTCGTCGGAGGTCCCGGTCTTGCCCGCGACCGGCTGGCTGCTGTTGCGGACCGCGCTGCCCGTGCCGTCGTCGACGACGCCGGTGAGGACCGAGGTGACCGAGTCGGCGGTCTGGCGGCTGACGACCTGGTCGCCGATCGCGCTCGGCAGCTTCACGTCCGCGCCGCCGTACGTGACGGACTTGAGGATCTGCGGGGTGACCTTGCGCCCGTGGTGGTCGAGCGTCGCGTAGACGCCGGCCATCTGGAGCGGGCTCGCGCCCATCGAGCCGAGGGTCTGCGCGGGCACGGCCTGTTCGTTCTCGACGTCCATGCCGAGCTTGCCGGCGGTCTTCATGACCTCGTCCATGCCGACGTCGACGCCCATCTGCGCGAAGACGGAGTTCACGGACTTGTTCATCGCGGTCTGGACGCTGATCGGCCCGTAGTCGACGCCGTCCTCGTTGGGCGGGTCGAAGGCGATGTCGCTGCCCTTGACGGGGCGCTTGCTCGTGCCGTCGTAGATCGTGGACGCGGTGATGGGCTTGCCGTCCTGCGTCGTCGCGCCGTTCTCCAGGGCGGCGGTCAGGATGAGCGGCTTGAAGGTGGAGGCGACCTGGTAGTCGGTGCGGGTCGCGTTGTCCGTGTAGTGGTCGGGCCAGCCCTTGCCGCCGTACAGGGCGAGGACCTTGCCGTTCTTCGGGTCGACGGAGGCGGCGCCGGCCTGCACGTTCGCGTCGACGGTGCGGTTCTTGGGGTCGAGCTTGGAGGTCAGGCGGTTCTTGACCGCCTTCTCCAGCCGGGCCTGCTTCTTCGGGTCGATGTTGAGCGTGACGGTGTAGCCGCCCGCGTCGACCTTGGCCTTCGCGTCGTCGAGCGAGAGGTCGTCGTTCTTGGCGACGGTGCGTATCAGCTCGTTGCGGGCCGCCGTCTGGAGGTAGCCCTTCTGCCCGGTGAGCCCGGCGTCGCGCTGTTCCTTGTGCGGGACGGGGAAGGCGAGCTTGGCGCGCTCCCCGGCGCCGAGCCAGTGCTGGCCGACCATGTTGTCGAGCACGTAGTTCCAGCGCTTCTTGACGAGGGTCTTGCCGCCCGGCGTCGCGACGGACCAGTCGTACTGGCTCGGGGCCTGGAGGAGGGCGGCGAGGTAGGCGCCCTGGGCGACGTTCAGCTGGTCGGCGTCGATGCCGTAGTACGCTTGGGCCGCGGCCTGGATGCCGTAGGCGCCCCGGCCGTAGTAGCTCGTGTTGATGTACCCGGCGAGGATGTCGTCCTTCGAGTACTTCTGATCGACCTTGAGCGAGATGACCAGTTCCTTGAGCTTGCGGCTCACGGTCTGGTCGGCGGTGAGGTAGTAGTTCTTCACGTACTGCTGGGTGATCGTCGAGCCGCCCTGCTTGCCCTTGCCGGTCACGGTGTTGAGCAGGCCGCGCGCGGTGCCCTTGAGGTCGACGCCCTTGTCCTTGTAGAAGCTCTTGTTCTCGGCGGCGACGAAGGTGTGCTGGACGTCCTTCGGGACGCGGTCGAGGCCGACGATCTCGCGGTTGCGCTCGCCGGTGCGGGCGAGGACGGTGCCGTCCTTGAACTTGTAGACGTTGGCCTGCTGGGTCGCGTCGGGGTTGCCCTGGGGCACGTCGACGTACAGGTAGAGGCCGACGAAGCCGGCTATCCCGAGCAGGCACAGGCCGAAGAAGGTGCCGAGCAGCTTCTTCCACGTGAACAGGCGGCGCACACGCCCGCGCGAGTCGCCGCCCCCGCGACGTGCCCGCCTCTCGTCCGCTCGCCCCATGTCGACGGCCGCTCCTTCTCAGTGGTGTGCGTCGCGTTCCACGGCGGCTCGCTCCGTCGCGCGCACCGTGGCTCGATCAGCTTTGAAAGCTAACACCGCGCTCTTGGACAAACGGCTCCCGATCCTGTCTTTTCCGGACGTGACAATCAGCACCGTCCTGTACTGAAACCGACTCCGCGGAGGTGTCGATGGTTGCCATCCCGGGTAATCTGATATCACTTTGAGAGCGCGGTCGCGGCGGTACGGGAGCCTCCCGGCCCCCCGCGCGCGGACGCGCCGCCCCAGGTCAGGGGCGGTGTGTCCCAGCGGTCACAACCGTCGCCGCCGCCCCATCCGCGACAGAACGGGGGAACCACCCATGTCCACCCACCCCACACCCGAGACCCCGCGCGGGGACGAGCTCGCGGCCGGTCAGCTCACCGAGATGCCGAAGCCGCGCGTGACGGAGTTCACCGCGAAGAGCATCGGCGGCGGGCTCGCCCTGCTCCTCGGGCTGCTCGGCCTCGTGATCGGCATCGGGCTCGTCGCGAGCGCGACCGCCGTCGGCTCGACGGGCGCCAAGGCGGCGCTCATCGTCCTCGGCATCCTCCTCGCGATCGCCTCGATCTTCGCCATGGCGGGGCTCAACATGGTCGCCCCCGGCGAGGCCCGCGTGGTCCAGCTCTTCGGCCGCTACCGGGGCACGATCCGCACCGACGGCCTGCGCTGGGTCAACCCGCTCACGAGCCGCACGAAGATCTCCACGCGCGTGCGCAACCACGAGACGGCCGTCCTCAAGGTCAACGACGCCTACGGCAACCCGATCGAGCTGGCGGCCGTCGTCGTGTGGCGCGTGGAGGACACCGCGCAGGCGAGCTTCGAGGTCGACGACTTCCTGGAGTTCGTCGCGACGCAGACCGAGGCGGCCGTGCGGCACATCGCCATCGAGTACCCCTACGACGCCCACGAGGACGAGGGCCTCTCGCTGCGCGGGAACGCCGAGGAGATCACCGAGAAGCTCGCGCTCGAACTGCACGCGCGCGTCGAGGCGGCGGGTGTCGAGATCGTCGAGTCCCGCTTCACGCACCTCGCGTACGCCCCCGAGATCGCCTCCGCGATGCTCCAGCGCCAGCAGGCGGGCGCGGTCGTGGACGCGCGCAGGCTCATCGTCGAGGGCGCGGTCGGCATGGTCGAGCAGGCCCTCGCCCGCATCCAGCAGGAGGACATCGTGGAGCTGGACGAGGAGCGCAAGGCGGCGATGGTGAGCAATCTGCTCGTCGTCCTGTGCGGGGACCGGGCGACCCAGCCGGTCGTGAACGCGGGCACCCTCTACTGACGAGCACACCCCGACGGCACGGGCGAGGGGCGAGGGACGAGGCGGAGATGAACGACAGCGCGGCGGACGAAGGCTCCGCCTCCGGCGAGCCGGGGCGTACGCGGCGGGCGGCGCGCCCGGCCCGTAAGCAGGTGCTCCTGCGCCTCGACCCGAAGGTCCACGACGCCCTCGCCCGCTGGGCGGCCGACGAGCTGCGCAGCAGCAACGCGCAGATCGAGTACCTGCTGCGCCGCGCCCTCGCCGAGGCGGGCCGGCTGCCGTCCTCGGCGGCCCCGATCCCCCGCCGGGGACGGCCGCCTGGGCGCGCGGACGGAGCGCCGGAAGCGCGCGACTGAGCCGTAGACGCAGGTCACGGGCCGGGCCCCGGGGGGTCCGGCCCCCTTTCCGGACAGCTATACACCCGGCGTATACCCCCCGTGTATAGTCCTCGCCATGTCCATCGGTCACACACTCCTCGGCCTCCTCGAAACGGGGCCACGCCACGGGTACGACCTCAAGCGCGCCTTCGACGAGAAGTTCGGGCACGACAAGCCGCTGCACTACGGCCAGGTCTACTCGACCATGTCCCGCCTCCTGAAGAACGGCCTCGTCGAGGTCGACGGGATAGAGGCCGGCGAGGGCCCCGAGCGCAAGCGGTATGCGATCACGGACGCCGGGGTCACCGACGTCGCCCAGTGGCTCGCGACGCCCGAGAAGCCCGAGCCGTACCTCCAGTCGACGCTGTACACGAAGGTCGTCCTCGCGCTGCTCACCAAGCGGGACGCGCACGACGTCATGGACGTGCAGCGCGCCGAGCACCTGCGCCTGATGCGCTCGCTCACCGAACGCAAGCGCAAGGGCGACTTCGCGGACCAGCTCATCTGCGACCACGCCCTTTTCCACCTCGAAGCCGATCTGCGCTGGCTGGAACTGGCGACCGCCAGGCTCGGCAAGCTCGCCAAGGAAGTGAACGCATGATCCCCTCGGGCTCCCTGCTCTCCGCCGAGGGACTGCGCAAGTCCTACGGCCCCACGACCGCGCTCGACGGAGCCGAGTTCTCCATCCACGCGGGCGAGGTCGTCGCCGTCATGGGCCCGTCCGGCTCCGGCAAGTCCACGCTGCTGCACTGCCTCGCCGGGATCGTCCCGCCGGACGCGGGCACGATCCACTACGGCGGCACCGAGCTGAGCGCGCTCCCCGAGAGCCGCCGCAGCGCCCTGCGCCGCAGCGACTTCGGCTTCGTCTTCCAGTTCGGCCAGCTCGTGCCCGAGCTGAGCTGCGTCGAGAACGTCGCGCTGCCGCTGCGCCTCAACGGCGTCAAGCGCAAGGAGGCCGAGAAGGCCGCGTACGCCTGGATGGAGCGCCTGGAGGTCGAGGACCTGGCGGCGAAGCGGCCCGGGGAGGTCTCCGGCGGGCAGGGGCAGCGCGTCGCCGTCGCCCGCTCGCTCGTCACCGGACCGCGCGTCGTCTTCGCCGACGAGCCGACCGGGGCGCTCGACTCGCTCAACGGCGAGCGCGTCATGGAACTGCTCACCGAGGCCGCGCGCGTGACCAACGCCGCCGTCGTCCTCGTCACGCACGAGGCCCGCGTCGCCGCGTACTCGGACCGCGAGGTCGTCGTACGGGACGGCCGCTCCCGGGACATGGAGCGGCTCGTATGACCAGCCCCCTCACCCTCGACCGGCACGCGGACGCCGCTCCCCCGCCCCCGCCCGAGCCCACCGCCACCGGCCGCCTCGCCACGTGGGCGCGCGACCTGCTGCTCGGCGTGCGCTTCGCCGTCTCGGGCGGCCGCGAGGGCTGGACGCGCACGGCGCTCACCGCCGTCGGCATCGGCCTCGGCGTCCTTCTCCTCTTCCTCGCCTCCTCGGTGCCGACCTTCCTCCAGCAGCAGGACGAGCGGCTCGACGCCCGGCGCCCCACGAAGCTCTCGGCCACCGCGGCGAAGGAGTCGCCGCGCGCCTTCCTCGTCTCGGACGGCTCCAGCGAGTACCAGGACGTCACGATCGGCGGCTTCCTCGTCGCCCCGCAGGGCAAGGAGGCGAGCCCCCCGCCGGGGCTCGGCCGCCTCCCGGAGGCGGGCGAGATGTTCGTCTCGCCCGCCCTGCACGACCGGCTCCACGGCTCGGGCGACGCCGTCCTGAAGGCCCGCTTCGCCCGGTACAAGGAAGTCGGGACGATCGGCGACGCCGGACTCGACGAGCCGCGCGAGCTGTACTTCTACGGCAACCCCGGCGACCTCGCGACGAAGCCGCACAGCGACCTCCAGCACGCGAACGGCTGGGGCAAGCGCCTCAACCTGCACGACAAGATGGACCCGTTGCTCGTCGCGATCATCGTCATGATCTGCGTCGTGCTGCTCATCCCCGTCGTGCTCTTCATCGGCACCGCCGTGCGCTTCGGCGGCGAGCGGCGCGACCGCAGGCTCGCGGCCCTGCGCCTCGTCGGCTCGGACGCGGCGGGCACGCGCCGGATCGCGGCCGGTGAAGCGCTCGCCGCCGCCGTGCTCGGCATCGTGCTCGGCGTGGTGTTCCTCCTGGTGGGACGGGAATTCGCCCCGTACGTGAGCGTCGTCGGCACCAGCGCCTTCCCCGGCGACCTCACCCCGGTGCCCTGGCTCGGTCTGCTCGTCGTGCTCGCGGTGCCCGTGTGCGCCGTCGCGGTGACGCTCTTCTCGCTGCGCGCGGTGAGCATCGAGCCGCTCGGCGTCTTCCGGCAGTCCGCGCCGCGCAGGCGCAGGGTGTGGTGGCGGCTCGTCATCACGCTCCTCGGGCTCGCGCTGCTCCTCTCCGACGAGCGGCTGCGCGAGACGCCTGCCGAGCGCGAGGCGCAGAGCGTCGACCCGTTCCGGCTCGCGGGGGGCGCCTCGCTCGCCCTCATCGGGCTCGCGACCCTGCTGCCCTGGCTCGTGGAGTTCGTCGTACGGCGGCTGCGCGGTGGCTCGGTGCCCTGGCAGCTCGCCGTGCGCAGGCTCCAGCTCAGCGGCGGTACGGCGGCCCGCGCGGTCGGCGGGATCACGGTGGCCGTGGCGGGCGCGGTCGCCCTCCAGATGATGGTCGGTTCGGTCGGCGACGACTTCCAGCGGATGACCGGGCAGGACCCGACCCGGGCGACCCTCGGCGTGTCCAGCAGCATCACCGACTGGAAGCTCGCCGAGCAGTTCCGCGCGGCGGCCGTGAAGGCGCCCGGGGTGGACCGGGTGACGGCGGAGGTCACCGGGTACGCGAAGACGCCCGGCCCCAAGCGCAAGGTCGACAAGGACGGCGAGCCGCTCACCGTGTGGATCACCGTCGGCGACTGCGCGACGCTGCGCGAGAAGGCGAAGCTGCCCACGTGCGCGGACGGGGACGTCTTCCGGGCCCGCCAGACCGCCCACGAGGAGTGGGAGAAGGACATCAACACGCAGACGTGGCAGGTGGCCCGCGCGGGGCAGGAGATCGATGTCGCCCCGGACACGAAGCACGGGCAGCTGTGGCGCGTCCCGCGCGACGTCAGGGACGTGAAGGGCATCCGCACCCCCGAGGGCGACGAGGGCTCCGGGCTCCTCGTCACGCCGGGCGCCATCGACGCGAGCATCCTCGGCAAGGGCGGCGGCTCGACCAGCCTGCGGGTCAAGGTCGACAAGGACGACGCGCAGGCGATCGACCGGGCGCGCAACGCGGTCATGGCCGTCGACCCGAGCGTGCGGATGTGGGCGTACACCAGCTCGCACCGCGACTCCACGTACGCGAGCGTGCGGCACGGCCTCGCGGGCGGCGCGATCCTCACGACGCTCCTGATCGGCGCCTCGCTGCTCGTCTCGCTCCTGGAGCAACTGCGCGAGCGCAAGCGGCTGCTCGCGGCGCTCGCGGCCTTCGGCACGCGGCGCTCCTCGCTCGCCTGGTCGCTGCTGTGGCAGACGGCGATCCCGGTCGTGCTCGGGCTGTGCGTCGCGACGGCGGGCGGGCTCGCGCTCGGCTGGACGCTGGTGCGGCTCATCAACAAGCACGTCGTCGACTGGTTCGTCTTCCTGCCGCTCGTCGCGGCGGGCGCGGGCACGATGCTCCTCGTGACGCTCCTGACGCTCCCGGCGCTGCACCGCACGATGCGGGCGGCGGGGCTGCGCACGGAGTAGGCGGGCCTCTCCGCCGGGCCCCGGTCCCGGCGTCCCTTCTCCGGCACGCCTTTTCGGTGGGACTGTTCCGGTACGTGGCCGTTCGCGCCCGTACCGGAACAGTCCTACCGTGGGACGTGCGGGCACATCCATGTCTCGTGCCCTGGGGTTGGTACTCATGACCGGACTCGTCATCGCCATCGTCCTGGTGGCGCTTCTCGTGGTGATCCTGCTGGGGCTGAGCGTGCGCAACGTGCAGCAGTACCAGCGCGGGGTCGTCTTCCGCTTCGGCCGCCTGCTGCCGCGCATCAGACAGCCCGGGCTGCGTCTCATCCGGCCCGTCGGCGACCACATGGAGCGGGTCTCCATCCAGACCGAGGTGCTGGGCGTCTCGCCGCAGGGCGCCATCACCAACGACAACGTGACCGTGACGGTCGACGCGGTGGTGTACTTCCGCGTCATCGACCCGGTCAAGGCGCTCGTCAACGTGAGCGACTATCCCTCGGCGGTCTCGCAGATCGCGCAGACCTCCCTGCGTTCCGTCATCGGCCGTGCCGATCTCGACACGCTGCTCTCGGACCGCGACCGCATCAACGCCGAACTGCGCACCGTGATGGACGCGCCGACCGAGGACCCCTGGGGGGTGCGGGTCGAGCGCGTCGAGATCAAGGACATCGCGCTGCCGCAGGACATGATGCGGTCCATGTCGAAGCAGGCCGAGGCGGAGCGCGAGCGGCGCGCGCGGGTCATCGCGGCGGACGGCGAGGCCCAGGCGGCCCGCAAGCTCACCTCGGCGGCGAGCACGATGGCCGACACGCCGGGCGCCCTTCAGCTCCGGCTGCTGCAGACGGTGGTGGACGTGGCGGCCGAGAAGAACAGCACCCTCGTGATGCCGTTCCCCGTGGAGCTGCTGCGCTTCTTCCAGCGGGGCGCGGACAAGGCGGGCGTGCCCTCCTCGGGCGGCGAGTCCGTGCCGCTGGACGCGGGGCCCTCGCGGGAGGCGTCGTCGTCGCGTACGGAGCGCAGCCGCACCCGTACCGCCCGTGCCGTCCACGCGGCCCCCGCCCTCGACGGCAGCATGGCCGATCAGCAGGCGGCGGCCCGCACCCGGGCCGAGCGCAGGCGCCTGGAGCGCGAGGTGTGGCCCGAAATCCCCGTGCGCTGAGGTGCCGCCCCCGGTGCGGTACGGGCCGCGGGGAACGTCACCCGCCGCCCACCACCCGCACCGGCAACCCGGAGAAGGCCCCCCGCAGCACCTCCCCCAGTTCCTCCACCTGCTCCCCCCTGGCGGAGCCGTCGCGCATCACCAGCCCGATCCGCCGGCACGGCGCCGGCTCCGCGAACGCCCCCGTCTCCAAGCGCCCGTTGCGCCCCGTCTCCAGGGCGACGGCGGTCCTCGGCAACAGGGTCACCCCGAGGCCGCCCGCCACGAGCTGCACGAGCGTCGAGAGCCCCGCGGCGGTCGTCGTGACGGCCCTCGCCTCGCCGCGCCCCGCGTCCCGGCACACGTCGAGCGCCTGGTCGCGCAGGCAGTGCCCCTCCGCGAGCAGCAGGAGCGGCAGTTCGCTGAGCACGTCGCGCGGCAGCCCCTCCCGCCCGCCGAGCCGGTGCCCGAGCGGCGTGACGAGGGCGAAGTCCTCGTCGAAGAGGGGGATCTCGGTGAAGCCGGGCGTCGAGAGCGGCAGGGCGAGGAGCAGCAGATCGAGTCGCCCGGTGGCCAGGCCCTCGCTGAGCGTGGCGGTCTGCTCCTCGTGCACTTCGAGCGCGAGGTCGGGGTAGCGGCGCGCGCACACGTCGAGGACGGTGGGCAGCAGGTACGGGGCGACGGTCGGGATCACCCCGAGCCGCAGCGTCCCCGTGAACGGCGCCCGCAGCGTCTCGGCCTCCTCCAGGAGCCCCGCGACCTCGGCGAGGACGCCCCTGGCCCGTACCGCGAGCCGTTCCCCGGCGGGCGAGAGCAGCACCTTGCGCGTGGTCCGCTCGACGAGCGTGACCCCGAGTGCTTCCTCCAGCGCGGAGACCGCCCCGGACAGGGCGGGCTGGCTCATGCCGAGCACGGCGGCGGCCTGCCGGAAGTGCAGGTGCTCGGCGACGGCGGCGAAGGCGCGGAGCTGGGCGAGGGTGGGCTGCCGCGCGCGGCCGTCGGCGGCGAGGACATGTTCCGTACTCACGAGGTGGAGATCCGTACTGCTGGCGTGGGCGATTGATCGGCTCTCCCGATCACTGCGCTCCGATCCTAACGAGTCGGGCCGATCAGCCGGAAAGCGGGAGAAGAGACCTGTATCACCGCGAAGGGCCCGCCCGCCCCCGAGGTACGGAGGCGGGCGGGCCCGGGCGAGCGGGTGCTTCGTCCCGCGACGTCAGCGCTTGGCAGCCGCCTTCGTCGGCGCGCCGGTGAACGTGAACTGCGAACCCGGCTCGGTGAACACGTCCCCGTCGCGCGAGTTGGAGATCGTGACGTTGGAGAGGGTCGCGTCGCCGCGGGCGCCGCTCATCGCGAGGATGCCGGAGCCGTTGTTCGACTTGTCGATGCGGACATTGGAGATCTTCACCCCGGGGTACGTGCCGCCACCCGTCTTGAACTGGATGCCGTCGTACGTCGAGTCGAGGATGTCCGTGTCCTTGATCGTGACGCCGGGGATGCTCGCGCCCTGGGCGAAGAGCGTGATGGCGCCGAACTCCTGGTCCTCGTTCCAGAAGGCCCCGCCCGTGCGGTGCAGCGTGTTGCCCGAGATGAGCGTCTGGCCGCTGAAGGGGATCGGGTCGTGGTCGGTGGCGAGCATGATGCCCGGGTAGTTCATCGTGTCGGAGACGACGTTGTTCTCGATGGTGTTCCCGTAACCGCCGTAGACCGCGATGCCGTTGGCCCGCCACGGCAGCTGGATCGTGTTGTTGCGGAAGTGGTTGTTCGCGCCGACGTCCGTGGAGGGGTCCTTGACGTACTTGCTCGACCAGACGGCGAGCGAGTCGTCGCCCGTGTTGCGGAAGGACGAGTTGTAGACGGTCGAATTGTGCGTGCCGTTGGTGAAGTTGATGCCGTCCGCGTACGTGTCGCGGATGCGCATCCCGCTGAACTCCAGGCCGTCGCCCGGGTTCCACAGCTCCGGGATGTTGGCGTAGTCGCGGCCGACCCAGACGCCGACGTTGGCGTGCTCGATCCACACGTTGGAGATCTTCGTGTCCTTGCCGAGGCGGCCGTTGATGCCGACGCCGCCCTCGTCGTTGCCGTCGCCGCCGCGGATGCGCCCGGAGCCGAAGATGGCGAGGTCGGAGATCTGCGTGTTGTCGTCGATGTCGAAGCCGAAGTTGCCCTCGTGCGGGTGGTTGATGCCGCCCGCGTCCTGCGGCTCGGTGAGCGTGTAGAGCTGCGAGTGCCACATGCCGGCGCCCACGATCCTCACGTTCCTGATGCCGACCTGGTTGTACTGGCCCCGGTGCTGCGGGTCGGGGGTGAGGATCTTCTGCTCCTGGCGCCACTGCCCCGCCGGAATCCAGACACAGGCGATCTGCCCGTTCTGGTCGGCCATGACGGCGCGCTGGATGGCGTCGGTGTCGTCGATGCCGTCGTTGGGCACCGCCCCGTACTCGGTGATCGAAGTGCACTCGGCGGGCTTGGACTTGGCCGGGGCGACCTGCTCCAGGTCGACCAGGTCGACGATGTAGAAGCTCGCGTTGTCGCCCGCGTCGCGCTGGAGGCGGAACGTGGTGCCCTCGGGGTAGGTCTGCGCAAGCAGCGCGTTGGACTCGTCGAAGAGCCGACGGGCGTCACCGCCCGGGGTGTTGGTGAGGCCCTCGGGGTCGTCCGTCGAGCCGTACAGCCACGAGTGCTTCGAGCTGAGGTCGAGCTTGCGGACGAACTTGCCGTCCGCGTACAGGCTCAGGGTCGCGTCCTGACCGCCGCCGTTCGCGGCGTCCGGGATGGAGTTGCGCACGACGATCGAGTTGGTGGGCGTCGTGGAGGTGAACTCCACGTATTCGCCGGTGTTGTTGAGGCGGACGGACTTGCGGCCGCTCGACTCGGTGGCGAAGTTGGTGTGGCCGAAGGTGCGCTTCGCGTCGGCGGTCAGGAGCGTGCCGGTGTACTTGCCGTTCTCGGCCTCGTACTCGGTGTACGGGACGGCGGCGCCGCGCCCGACGACGATCGAGCGGGCGAAGGTGTTGTTGTCCTCGTTGGTCTCGGTGACGGTGTTGGTCGCGTCGGCGGTCGCGGTGAGCGTCGCGCCGCCGTCGGTGGCCTTCCACGTACCGGAGACGGGGACCTGCACGGTCTCGCCCGCGGGGACCGCCGGGGTCGTGCCGTTGAGGGTCGTCGTGCCCGCGGTGAGGCGGGTGACGCTCCCGGCGGCGACGGCGCTCGTGCCCCGGTTCTTGACCGCGACGGTGAAGCTGACGTTCGCGCCCGCAGCCGGATTGTCCGGGTTGGTCGCGATGCCGGTGACCTGGAGGTCGGGGCCGGGGCTCTGCGAGACGACGAGCTTGCTCGCGCCCGCGCGGCTGTTGTTGCTGTCGTCCTGCTCGACCACGGTGCCCTTCGGGTCGACGACGGCCGAGACCGTGTACGAGCCCTGCGGGCGCTTGCCGACGTCGACCGAGACCGTCTGCGAGGCCCCGGCGGCGAGCGCGCCGACGGAGGCGCTGCCCGCGACCGTGCCGTCCAGGCTCACGTCGACGGTCGTGGCGGCGGAGGCCGCCGTACCGGCGTTGCGAACGGTCGCCTTGACGGTCACCGCGTCCTTCTCGGACGGCGCGGCCGGCGTCCAGCTCAGGTCGGTGAGGGTCAGGTCGGGGTTGGGCGCGGCGGTGCCGACGACCTCGATCTCGGCGATCTGGCCGCCGGGAGCACCGGAGTTGGCGGCGATGTTGAGGCGTACGTCGGCGGCGCGGCCGGTCACCGGGATGGTCACCGTGTTCTTGTTGCCCGCCGGGCTGAAGGCGTAGTCGGCGCGGGCCTTGAGCGTGGAGAAGCCGCTCGCGTTCTGCCCCCGGCCCTGCACCTCGATCGCCTGCGTGCGCGCGCCCCAGTCCGTCCCGGGGTTGAGCTTGACGACGACGCCGGAGATGTCGGCGTCGGCCCCGAGCTTCACGGTGAGCTGGCCCGGGAGCCCGGCGGACTCCCAATAGGTGTTCGTGTCACCGTCGTTGGCGTTGGCCGGGACGAAGGTGTGGACGTAGCCGTTCGCCTCGACGGGCTTGCCCTTGGCGAGGTTGGTGCCGGTGACGGGCGGTGTGCCGGGGTCGCCGGGGTCGGTGCCCCCGTCGTCCTCGCCCCGGATCTCCAACTCGCTGAGCTGGGCGGCCTGCCAGCCGGTGTTCGCGGTCACCTGCACGCGTACGTACCGCACGTCGGCGGCGGAGAAGCCGACCGTGACGGCGTTCGCCGAGTTGGGCGTGAAGGTGCGCTTCGCGGAGGCGGAGAGCGTGCTCCACGTGCTGCCGTCCGTGCTGCCCTGGACGGTCAGCGTCTCGTCGCGCGCCTCCCAGGTGGTCGGAAGCTTCAGCGTCACCTCGTCGACCGAGGTGGTGGCGCCGAGGTCGACGCGCACCCACTGCGGGAACGAGGCGCCGGGCCCCTCCCAGTACGAACTCTGGTTTCCGTCGGTCACGTTGCCCGCGCCGTACTGGCCGTTGGCACCGCTCGCGGTGGCGGGGCGGCCGAGCGCGAGGTTGGGTCCTGGGGCGTCCGGCGCGGCGGCGTGCGCGGTCGCGGGGAGCAGTCCGAGGGGGATCAGGCAGGCCGCGAGCAGCCCGGTGATCGCCCGCCGGACGGATGGCTTCCGTCTCATGCTGTCCTCTGTCTTTTTAGTGAACTAGTCAATTTTTTGCAGTCACTTGAAAACAGATTTCTGACAGGTTAAAGATTTGTCAACGGCCGCGACAGAACTGCCACGCTCCGTCAGCGGGAGTGACGGAGCGTCAGTGAGCCCCAAGTAGCTTTACGGGGGCTGGCATTGGGGACCGTACGGGCGGGGAAGCGGCGTCACGGGCGGGCCTCGGGCGGCTCCCGGGACGGGCCAGGGGCCCCTGGCCCGTCAGTCGCGCCACCACTCCGCGAGCAGCCCGTACAGCACGTCGTCCGTCCACTCGCCCTTGAGCCAGGTGTACGCGGGCCGCATGCCCTCGCGGCGGAACCCGACCCGTTCGAGGAGCCGGGCGGAGGCGTGGTTCCGCGCATCGCACACGGCCGAGACCCGGCGCAGCCCCCGCCGCTCGAACAGGTCGCCGAGCACGGCCCGTACCGCCTCGGTGGCGTACCCGCGCCCCTGCGCGGCCGGGGCGAGCGTGAACCCCAGGTCCGCCTGCATGCCGTTCGCGTCGAGCCGCACCCCGACGTCCCCGACGAGCACCCCCGACTCCCGCTCCTCGACGGCGTACTGGAACCAGCCCGGCGCGTCGGGATCGGCGGCCGTGAACTCCCTTACGAGCCGCCGCGCTTCGTCCTCTGTGACAGGCGCACTCCACCCCTGGTACCGGGCGACCTCGGGCAGGGTCCGGTAGGCGGCGAGCGCGGAGGCGTCCTCGGGGCGGAAGCGGCGGACGAGGAGACGGGAGGTGCGGAGGGGAAGGCTCATGGGGTCAGTGTGGCGCGGCGCCGCCACCGAGGGCTCAGGCCGGCTCCTCCACGGAGTGGGAGTTGGTGAGCGTGAGCGCGCCGCCCGCCGCGACCAGGCCGACGATCGCCGCGAGGACCGCATACGTGATCCGCTCGCCGTGGAAGAAGGACCGCACGAGGTCGCTGCTCCACACGCCCGCGGGGAGCCGGGTGGTGACCAGCGTCGCGATCAGGGTGCCCACGACGGCGGTGCCCACGCTGGTACCCACCTCCTGGGCGGTGTCGTTGAGGGCGGTGCCGATCGACGTGCGGTTGGCGGGCATCGCGTCGACCAGCGCGATCGCGCAGATCGTCATCACGGTGCGCAGCCCGATCGTCATCACGACCATGGAGACGGCGATGGCGGCGTACCCGTGGTCGACGCCCCAGGCGAGCCCGGCCAGGGCAGCGGTCAGACAGGCCGCGCCGACGAGGCAGGCGATCCGGTGCCCGAAGCGCTTGCCGAGCCATTCCGACAGCGGCGTCGCCCCGATCATGGTCACGATGAGCGGCAGGTTCGCGAGACCCGCGCGCACGGGGCTCCAGCCGTAGGCGTACTGGAAGTGGAGGATCAGCCCGAACATCACCCCGGCCATCGCGATGGACGTGCCGATCTGGGCGATGGCCGCGCCGCGCACGGTGCCGCTGGAGAAGATCTTGAGGTCCAGCATGGGCGCGGCACCGCGTCGCTCGCGCCACACGAACGCGACGCCCGCTGCCACGGCGCCGACGACCGAGGCGACGGTGGCGGCGGAGAGCCAGCCGTGCTCGACGCCGCTGGTCAGCGAGTAGCAGGCCAGGCCGATGGTCACGAGACTCAGGGCGGCGCCCGGCAGGTCGAGCCGGTCCTTGGTCAGGTCCTCGGCCTTGTCGGCGGCCACACCGAGGCGTACGCCGACGGCCGCGATCAGCGCGATCGGCGCGTTGACCACGAGCAGCCACTCCCAGCGCACGTGGGCGAGGGCCGTGCCGCCCAGCAGCGGGCCGAGGACGAAGCCGGACATGCCGACGACGATCATCAGGCTCATCGCGCGCATGCGCAGCGCCTGGTCGTCGAAGAGCCGGAAGACGAGCGAGTTGGTGATCGGTGCCATGGCGGCGGCGGCGATGCCGAGTCCGGCGCGCAGGGCGATGAGCTGCCCCCCGGAGTCGACGGCGACGACGCAGAGGCTGAGCAGCCCGAACACGGCGAGGCCGACGAGCAGCACGCGCCGCCGCCCGAGCCGGTCGGCGAGCGATCCAGCCGTGAGGAGGAAGCCGCCGAAGGTCAGCGAGTAGGCGCCGGTGACCCATTGCAGGGCGGTCGTGCCGCTGCCGAGGTCGCGGCCGATCGTGGGCAGCGCGATCGAGAGCAGCGTGTTGTCGACCATCTCGACGAAGAAGGCCAGGCAGAGCGCGGCCAGGGGTATCCAGGCCGCGCGCAGCGACGGATAGGTACGACCCGCGGGTGCGGCGGAGTCGGGGACGGCGGTCATGACCGGCCTTCTCTCTAGAACTCTCCGAACGCCGTGACGAACGGCGTTCGATGATGGAACGAGGTTCGATGGTAGAACGTCGTTCGATATTCGCCAAGCTGTGGTTGGATGGATGCCATGACAGGCCCGCGCACCCGCTGCACCGAACACCACCCGGGCGGGCGCAAGCGCGGTTCGCACTCGCTGGAGGCGGTTCTCGGCGCGGCCGTGGCCCTGCTCGACGAGGCGGGCCCACCGGCACTGACGTTCCGCGCGCTCGCCGCCCGCCTCGGCACCGGCGTCGGCACCATCTACTGGTACGTCTCGAACAAGGAAGAGCTGCTCGACCGCGCCACCGACCACGCGATCGGCGGGGCCCTGGCCGCCGTCGAGGAGCGGCCGGAGAGCGACGACCCGATCGCCGACCTCCGCGCGATGGCCGTCGTGCTTTTCGACGCGATCATCGACCGGCCCTGGCTCGCGGCGTACTTCATGCGCAACACGAACATGCAGGGCAACTCGCTGCGGCTTTACGAGAAGCTCGGCCGGCAGACCCTCCGCCTCGACCTCAGCCCGCGGCAGCGTTTCCACGCGGTGTCGGCGATCACGGGCGTCGTCGTCGGCACGGCCGCCGACCTCGGCCGCGAACTCCCGCAGGAACTCGCCGACGGCGACGTGGACCGCGACGCGTTCCTCGGCCGCTTCGCCGAGCAGTGGCGGTCGCTCGACAGCGCGGAATTCCCCTTCGTGCAGCAGATCGCCGAGGAATTCGCGGGGCACGACGACAGGGACCAGTTCCTCGCCGCTCTGGAACTGACCCTCTCCGGCCTCCGCCTCCAGGCCGGAGCCGAGTGACCCCGGCATTTCACCCGCGACCCTGCCTACGATCGGAGAGCCGCCCGTCCTCGGCGAGGTAGCAGCCGGCCGTCCCGGGGGCACGGGGAGCGGATGCCGCGAGCTCCCGGGTCGGGGACCTCCAGAAGTCAGCCCTGACGAACGGCGCCGAGGAACGCGACGAACGCGCGGGCCCCGAACGCGATCACGTCACCTTCGGGACGCTTGCTGTCGCGGAGGGGGACCGTGCCGGTCAGGGGCGCCACGTTGGCCGCGACCTCGACACAATCGCCGCCCTGGCCGCTGTAGGAGGACCGGAGCCAGTGGAGAGGCTGAGCCTCCATGCGGATACTCCTTCACTTTGCGAGCAAAGCCCGCCGCCCCCGCGAGGAAACGGCGGGCTGAGGCACGAACGACCGCTCTACGGCAGCAGGTTGCTCTGCCCCGCGCGGACGCTCGTCGTGAACAGTTCGTAGTCCTTGCGGGAAATGATGAGGACCTGAGCGGCCGGGTCGCCCACATCCACGGAGTCCCGCAGGGCGACGACACCGTCGATGAAGGCGACCTCCAGACAGTTGTCACCACCATTGGACAGTTCGCTCTTGGCCCACTCGGCGTTCGTGAGGTCAACCTTCTTGTTCATGTGCCCCCTCGTGAGCTGCGGTGACGGTCACTTCACGCCCGCCACGAGACGCGCGAAAGCCCGGACACTGACCACGAGTACCGGACCGGCCGCCCGCTTCGAGTCACGTACGGGCACCACACCGTGCGTGGGGACGAGGTCGGCGGCGACCTCCACACACGAGCCGCCCTGGCCGCTGTACGAGGACCGGAACCAATGCAGGGGTTGAGTCTCCATGCCGTTCCCCTTCGCAGAAGGCTGACCGTGCCGTCAGTATGCGCCGGAGGACAGGCGGCCCGCAGCGGCCAGAATCCGCCACCCGGAACGGCGAAGCCCGCCGGCTCCCGGGCGGGAGGCGGCGGGCGCTCGCGGTGCGGAGCCGGGCGTCAGCCCTGACGAACGGCCCCGAGGAAGGCGGTGAAGGCGTCACGACCGAAGGCGAGCACGTCACCTTCGGGACGCTTGCTGTCACGGACGGGGACCGTGCCGGTGAGGGGGGCGAGGTTGGTCGCCACCGCGACACACGCGCCACCCTGCCCGCTATAGGAAGACGTACGCCACTTGGGCTTGGTAGTCATGCGTGGCCCTTTCGTAGTGCGTTAATCATGGCGACAGTATCCGCAGGGGAAAGCGCGTCGCGCATCAATTGATGGTATGCCGCAAGCCTCGGCGCCACAGAGGCGGTCACGTGGTCCAAGTGGCCACGATGGGACGACTCGGCGTACGACACGAGCGAGCGATCCGGCATGGTCAGGATGGCGATGGGGAACCGGAACGAGCGGCGCGCGCCGGTAGCGAAGGGGGCCACTTGGAGGACGCTGTTGGGTCGTTCCGCGAAGTGCAGCAGGTAGTCGTACTGCTCCCGCATCACTTTCGTTGAGCCCATCCTTATGTGCAAGCACCCCTCGTCAAGCACCATGAAGGCGAAGGGGGGCTCCGGCGTCCGTTCGAGCAGGCGTTGGCGCTCCAGGAGCAGCTTCACCCGCTCTTCGGCCTGCTCGGGGGTTGCCGCCCCTCGCCGCACAGCGTCGGCTTCGAAGGCCCGTGCATAGTCGGGGGTCTGCAAGAGACCGATCACTACGCCAAGTTCATACCATCGGATCTCGACGGCGCGACGCTCGTACTCCACGTACTCCGGAAACCCCTCCAACAACGGCCGGTTCCGCAACTTCGCGCTCCTGCGTACGAACTCACCTCCCGCCCCGAACACTTGATCGCACCGTGCTGAGAATTGTTGAGTCGGGTCCCTGCGGCCGGTTTCCACGGCGGACACGTGGCCGCCACTGCATCCGAGCAGATCGCCCAGGTGCTCCTGGGACCAGCCCTTCTCGTCGCGCAGCCTGCGCAGATATGCCCCGTAGGCCGCCGCGCCCGAGGAAGTGGGGTCGAGCGTCTTGCGGTTGACCATCGTCGGCCCCTTTTCACCAATCAGGTCGTGCAAGTTGATGAAGCCCTCACGATAGGCCACTTTGGGGCTCCCGGTAGCCGTTCCGCTACACAGAGGAGTGACCCCGTATGCCTGTTCCCGCTCGGCAGTTGGGCGCCGAGGATCAGTCCCGCTCCGCCGCCCCCACCCCCTGCCCCGTCTGCACCAAGCTTGCTCGCGAGGAACGCGAGGCCGTGTCGCGGGGGGATCAGTCCCGCGCAACCGACTGCCGCGTCCTCATCGCCCGGCATCCGCACGGCGGGGAGGCGGCATGAACGCCGTTCCCCCGTCCGCCGCTCCTTCCGCTTTCTTCGCGGGTCAGAGTTTTACCGTGGCTTCGCGGGGCGGGGACGAGCGCAAGGCCGTGCTGCTCGGGCGTGTGCCCGTGCTCGCGCATCACGAGGCAGCGAGCTGGTTGCGGAGCGAGGCGTTGCGGCTCGCGGTGCGGCTCGATCCGGGGCCCGTCGCAAGGTGGCTGGTTCCGGGGGTCGCACGGCCCGTCCTCGTACGTCGCCCAGACGCCCCGGCCGCGCTGCGGGCGTGGGCCGAGGACGTGCGGCGGCAGTCCCGCGTACGCGAACTGCTCGCCCTCGGCTGCCCGTTCACTTTGCGGTGCCCGGACGTGGGCGGCTCCTGGTACGAGCTGGGCGCCCGCCCGATTCCCCCGAACGAGAACCGCCCCGCGCAGAAGCCCGGTACCCCCATGCCGCCATCCGGCGCCCCCGACCGTTGTGACGCCGAGACCGACATCCCCGAGATCATGGGCATCTTCGCCAAGCGCGCGAGTCTCGGGGTGCCGGGCGGGAACGTCGTGACCCGTACTCGGTGTGGACTCGCCACGCACGAAGGAGTCGAACACGTGGGAGTCGTACGTCCGTTGGCTGAGGGCGCCGTGTGGGTCACGTTCACGCGCGAGGTCCCCCCGTACCAGGCCCGCCGCCTCCCGCCCTGCCCCTGCACGCAACCCGGTTCGCAGCCGTGCGGACTCTTTCCCGGCCACCCCGGCGGATGCCTACCCGCAACAACGAGTGCGCGCGAATAGGCAGTCGTGACTCCGTGGACCGCTCGGGCGCTTCCCTCACGCCGTCCCGACGAGCAGTCGGAATTCGTTGCCGTCCGGGTCCGTGAAGAGGGTGTGGCGCGCTTCGCGGGTGAGGAGGCGGGCGCCGAGGGTCTGGAGGCGGGTGGTCTCGGAGTCGTACGTGCTCGGGGGCTCCGGGGTGAGGTCCGGGGTGAAGCGGTCCGGGGCGGTGCGGGGCATCAGGGGTGGGCCGCCCCACGTGAACTTCGTTCCCCCGTGCGGTGATTGGATCGCCGTTTCCTCACCCTCGTCCCACACCAGCGGCCAGCCGAGCGCCTCGCTCCAGAAGACGCCCACCGCGTGACTGCCGTCGCACGCGAGCGCGCCGATCCTTCCGCAGCCCGCGAGGAACGTGTTGCCCGGCTCGATCACGCAGAACTCGTTGCCCTCGGGGTCCGCGAGGACCCGGTGGCCCTCCTCCGGGCGCTGACCCACGTCCGTGTGGCGCGCGCCGAGGGTCAACGCGCGGCCACCGTGGCCTCCTGGTCCTCGGGCGACTCGCTCGTCAGGTCGAAGTGCTGACGGTTCTGGGTCGTCTTGGGCGCGGCTCCAGGGCGAAAGCGGAGGGGGAGGCCGGGATTGGTGACAGGGGTGAACTCCCGGCTGCCGTCCGGTTGTTCGCGCATTTCGTCGCCTCCGACCAGTTCGTGCCAGAAGCGGGCGAGGCGCGCCGGGTCCTGTGCCGAGAGGCAGAGCGCGTCGAGGCGTAGGGGCATGGGTTTTCCGATCCGTGCGGGAGGTGCGGGAGGTGCGGTGACGTGCCGGGACGTGCTGGGACGTCCGGGGCGGTCAGAGGCTCGCGAGGAGTGCCGTCAGCGGTGCGGGGACGCGGTCGGCTTCGAGCGCTTCGGTCAGGAGGGTGCCGTAGCGGATCTTGCGGCCGCTCGCGGTGCCGAGGAAGCGGCGGAGCTGGTCGTGGCGGGGGCGGCCCAGTTGTGCGGGCTGGTTGCGGAAGCTCCGCCAGCGGCGCTCCTCGCCCGCCGCCGTGATCACCTCCTCGGCGCGGTCCGCGCCGAGCGCGCGCAGGAGTTCGTCCTCCAGATCCGCCACGCAGACGTGGAGGGAGGGGACTCGCACCTCGGCGCGCGCGAATCCCCGGACGTAGAAAGGCGCTTCGTTCGCGTCGCACAGCCCTGTCAGGCGCAGGTCCAGTCCGTGCGGGCCGAGCGCCTCCGCGTACTTGGCGATGCTCATGGCGCCGCCCATCGACACGACGGCGGTCCCCTCGGCGGCCAGATCCCGGCCCCGGCCCGTCGCGAGGGCCTCGATGGCGGCGAGGTCGCTCAGGCCCTCGACGAGGACGGCGGCGCGAAAGCCCTGGTCCGCCGGAGGAGGAGCGTTCCCCGCCATCCAGTCGGCCAGCGCGGAGCGGAACGACTGGATGCCGGAAGGCGGGCCCGAACCCGGCGGCTGCACCGGACCGGTCATTTTCCCAGCACCTCCCGCACCGCCTCCTCCAGCGAGGCCGGCGGGCGGCCGAGGAGAGCGGCGAGGTCGTCCGTCCAGTCTTCCAGGGCGCCGGCGCGGACCTGGGCATCGAGCCACCCGGCCGGGCCCGGCACGGGAGCGGTCCGCCCGGTGTACGTGACGGTCCCGCCGCTCACCCGCGTCAGGGTCTCGGCGAGCTCGCGGTACGTCCACGGGGCGCCCGTCAAGTCGTAGGCAGCGCGCACTGGTTGGCCGGTCAGGAGCCGTACCGCCGCCTCCGCGAGGTCGGCGCGCGACGCGGTGTTGAGGCCGCGACCGCCCGTGCCGTCCTCCAGAACACCGGCCGCGACGGCCTCGCGCAGCCCCGCATGGAGGAAGGCGTCGCTGTAGTACGGGTGCCGGAGCAGCAGGTGCGGGAGCCCGCTCGCCTCGATGTGGCGCTCCGTCGCGTGGTGCGCCGCCGTGACCCCCTCGGCCCGCGTTCCCGCACCGAGGAAGCTCGTGTACGCGAGCAGCCCGACGCCCGCCGCGCGCGCCGCGTCCACGGCGCGGACGTGCTGCGCGACCCGGCGCCCGGTGTCGAGTTCCGGCGAGGAGACCAGAAGCAGGCGCTCGCCGCCCGCGAAGGCGGTGCGCAGCGAGGCGGCGTCGTCGTAGTCCCCGTACCGCACCTCGGCGCCGAGCGCGGCGAGACCGGCGGCCCGCTCGGGCCTGCGGACGACGGCGGCGACGGGCGCGCCACGCGCGAGCAGTCCCTCCACGACGAGCCGTCCGTACTGCCCGGACGCTGCGGTCACGACGATCACTGGCAACTCCCCACGGCGAAAGGGGTACCATCCTCCGGCTCGCACGCCTGTTTCCGCCAGGGGGTTTTCGCGGGCGGCATGCCCGTACGTGCCAACCCGGTCACGATGAGGAGTGGCGTGTGGTGCGGGCAACGCAGGCTCAGTACGGTGGGCGCGTGTCATGAGCTTTTCCGTACAAGGGAGTTGTCCGTGAATCGCCGTACCGCGTCCGTCCTGACGACCGGCCTCGCCCTCGCGCTCGCCGCGTCCCTCACCGCCTGCGGAGGCGACGACTCCGGCAAGAAGACGGACGACGAGGCCGTCAAGGGCGCGGAGCCCGCGAAGAGCAGCGCGGAGGCGAGCCCCTCGCCGAGCGCGAGCAAGGCGGGGGCGGAGCGGCCGAAGATCGAGCTGCCGGCGGATCTGAAGTACAACTTCGAGTGGCCCAAGACGGGCGACAAGAAGAAGGACGCCGTGATGGCCGACGCCGAACAGCGCATCAAGGCGGTGGACCTGGCCATCTCGCACCAAGATCCCGAGGATCCCGCGTACCGCTTCTACTCCGAGGGGGAGGCGGCCGCGGGCAGCGAGGACTTCATCAAGCTATTCACGGCGGACAGCGACACCATCACCGGCTACCGGCACTTCTACAAACCGGTCGTCCAGCTCAACGACGACGGCACGGCGGGCTTCGTGTACTGCGAGGACCAGGCCACCGCGTACAACAAGAAGATCAAAACAGGCAAGGTCGAGAAGACCCAGCCCAGCAAAAACAGTTACGTCGTCTACAACACGCGCCTCCGTCTCGACGACGACAGGGGCGTCTGGGTGACCGAGAAGCTGATCTCCCAGCGAGGGAGCGCGACATGCCAGCCGTAACCAGGAAGAGCCTGTTCGCCACGCTCGTCTTGACGTTCGCACTCCTCCAACCCGGCATCGCTTACGCCGACTTCAAGGGACCCGAGGGCGGCACCACGGTCTCCGGCAACTCCAAGTCCGACGACTCCGGTGGCGGCTCCGTCTCCGCCACCGCCGGTGCCGTCGTCTTCGACTACTCGCACAACGGCTCCGGTGCCAAGGCCGGGCCCGTCACCGCCGCCTCCGACTGGACTCCCCCCGCCTGCTACTACGCGCCGAAGTACACGCCCGCCCAGCTCAAAGCGCATCTCGAACCGATCTGGGAGGCCGAGTCGACCGGCTACGAGTGGGACGCCAAGCAGCGCGCGTACTACAAGGACGGCGACTACCCGGACTTCAACAAGAAGAAGACCGGCGAGGGATACTGGTGGGATTCGTACGTCACTCCCGGGCGGGAGGGCGAGCCGGGGGCGCTCGACTGCGACAAGCCGATCTTCTGGGTGGACAACGGTGAGGCGCCGCCCGCCGGCATCCCGCAGGCCATCACCCCCGAGATGCTCGCGCGCCTCGCGTACGCGGAAGTGCGCGTGCCCTCGACCAAGGTGCGGCTCGCGCCCGAGGGGGCCTCGAAGGTGAATCTGCCGACGTGGGCCTGGCTCGACGCGGGCGACGTCGCGCCGGTGTCGGTCACCGCCTCCGTACCGCTGCTCCGCATCCAGGCGACGACGACGGCGACCGCCGCCTCGCTCGCCATCGAACCCGGCACGCCCGACGCCCGCACCCTGCCCGCCTCCGGCGCCTGCCCGCTCGTGGCCGGCCGGATCGGCGAGCCGTACGCGGCGGGCAAGGCGAACCGCACCCCGCCCTGCGGCGTCACCTACCTGCGCTCCTCGGGCGACGCGACCTTCCCGCTGCGCGCCACGCTCACCTGGAAGATCCACTGGACCGGTACGGGCGTCGCCGCGCCGCAACCGCTCCCGGACGGCAGGTTCGGCGCCGAACAGGACGTCACGGTCCGGGAGATCCAGTCGGTCAACCGCTGACCGGGCCTTCCCCGGTGGAGTCGAGCGACGTCGCGTCCTCGCGCGGCGGCGTCGCACCGCGCGAAGGGGCTCGCCTCGCGACCGTCTCGGCCATGCCGGGCAGGAAGTCCCTGAAGAGGTCGTGGACTTCGTTGACGAGCGGGCGCAGGAGGCGGAAGCGGGAGAGGCGGACGCCGTGCGCGGTGAGGCGGGCTCCGCGCGCGGCGAGGCGGTACGTCTTCTCGCTGCCCCCGGAGCGGTCGAAGACCCAGTACAGGACCAGGCCCATCTGCGCGAGCCACATCAACTCGGGGACGGCATCGGCCAGTTCCGGCGACACCTTCGCCTTGGAACCGGCCAGGACCTCGCGGTGGATGTCGAGCGAGACGCGCCGCGCCGACTCGGACTCCGGTGAGAAGGGGCTCAGCGGACTCTCCGGGTCGGCCGCGTTCTTGAAGAACTGGCTCGCGAACTCGTGGTAGGGCGCCGCCACATCGAGCCATGCGGCGAGGACGCCCAGGAAGCGCTTCTCGAAGTCGCGCTCCTCGTCGAGCACCGGGCGCACGGCCACCGCGTGCTCGGCGACGATGCGGTCGTAGAACCCCTGGATGAGGTGTTCCTTGCCGCCGAAGTAGTAGTAGGCGTTGCCGACCGAGACCCCGGCCTCCTGGGCGATGGCCCGCATGGTCGTCTTGTCGTACCCGCGCTCACGGAAGAGGCGGAGGGCGGTCTCGATGATGAGGGCCCGGGTCTGCTCGCCCTTGGGAAGATTCTTCTGCCCGGCGGGGCTCCCGGAGGCGCCGGGCCCGTCGGCCGTTCTGGAGGCCCCGGGCCCGTCGCCCTTCCGGCCGCCCCCCGCCTTCCCGGTCCTCCGGGCACGCGGCGAGGGGCCCGCGCCCTCCGGCTCCGGACCCCGCCCCTCTTCGCTGGTCACCACGACACCCGACCCTAAGCCACCTCGCACCCTCCCCCGCAGTCCGGCCCGGCGTCCCGGTGCACCCAGCCCCGGTCCGGCAGGTACTCCCAGCCGTCCGCGCGCCGGTACACCCCGGCGCCCCAGCCCTCGTCCTGCCGCCGCGACTCGCGCCACTTCGCCGCGCGCAGCACCGCCGCCCGGGCGAGCCGCGCGCCCGCCGGGGTACTCAGCCGCAGGGCCAGCGGCCGGTACTCCCGCAGCGCCCACAGGCACACGACCCAGGCGGCGGCCCCCCGGTAGACCTGCCCGCCGTCCCCGACGACCGTGATCTCGGTGAGCGTCGCGGCCTGGTCGAGGCCGGGGAAACGGGCCGCGGCCT
>NZ_JAAGLR010000403.1 GCF_010548245.1 Streptomyces sp. SID11385 | reverse complement strand
GGGGGCGGGCGGTGAGGGTTCCGGTGGCGTGCCGGTCCTGGCGTCGATGATGCCGGGTGGGCGGGAGCGGGTGCGCTTGGGGCGGGGTGAAGTGGGGCCGGGGGCCGGGCCGAGCGAGGTGGCGACGACGGGGCCGGGCGGGGCGCGGTGGTGTGCGGTGGCGGGGCCGGGCGGGGCGCGTTGGTGTGCGGTGGCGGGGCGCGCGCCCGGGTCTCGGCCGGGGGTCAGAGAAGCATGCCGCCGCTCGCCTCGATGCGCTGCCCGGTGATCCAGCGGGTGCCGTCGGCGAGGAGCGAGGCGACGGCCGCGCCGATGTCGACCGGGTCGCCGACGTGGCCCATCGCGATGACGCTCGCGAGCCCCTCCCGCACCTGCGCGCTGTCCCGCAGGTAGCCGCCGCCGAAGTCGGTCCCGGTGGCACCGGGGGCGATGGCGTTGACCGCGATGCCGCGCGGGCCCAGCTCCTTGGCGAGGTAGCGCGTGAAGACCTCCACGGCGCCCTTCATCGAGGCGTACGGCGCGGCGTCCGACTGCGTGAAACGGGTCAGCCCGGTCGACACGTTGAGCACCCGGCCGCCGTCGGCGAGCAGCGGGAGAAGCGTCTGGGTGAGCAGGTACGGGCCCTTGAAATGCACCTCGTACATGCTGTCGAGCTGCGCCTCGGTGGTCTCGGCGACGGGCGCCATCGCGGCGGAGCCGGCGTTGTTGAAGAGGTGGTCGAAGGTGTCCCGCCCCCAGTGCTCGCCCAGCGCCGCCCGCACGTCCGCGGCGAAGCCGGGGAACGAACCGAACTCGGTCGTGTCGAGCCGGAAGGCCACGGCGGTACGCCCCAGTTCGCGCACCGCCGCGAGCACCGCCTCGATCTCCTCGGCGTGCGAGCGGTAGGTGAGGAGGAGGTCCTGCCCGGCCGCGGCGAGATGCAGAGCGGCCTCCTTGCCGAGCCCCCGGTTGGCGCCGGTGACGAGGGTGATCTTGGGGGTGGCGGCGGGAGGGGTGGTGGGGCTCGGGGTGGCGGGGCTCGCGGTGGAGCTCGGGGTGGGGGTGCCGGCGTCGTGGGTGGCGTGGTCCTTGCTCATGGGGTGCTCCGTGGACGTTCGCGGGGGCTTTCGCTTACGTCGTCGAGAGTGCCCGGTGGGGCGAGGGGGATGAAGGCCGCACTCATCGGGGGATGGGGAGTCCCCCCTTGTGGGGGTGGAGCGGGAGCGGGGAGGGGTGCGGGTGGCGTGGTGGGGGCGTCGTGATGGGGGCGCGTTGAGATCAGGGGCGGTGCGAGGTGCGGGGCAGGGCACGGCGTGCGGGGGGTGGGGTGCTGCGTGAGGGGTGGGGCGTGGGGTGCGTGCGGGGCGGGGTGGGCGCGTGGGGCAGGCGTGGTGTCCGTGGGTGCGCGTCAGTGGCGGCGCTGGGCGCGGAGGTAGAGGCCGCCCAGGACGAGTGTGGGCACGGCGAAGCCGAGGGCGAGATTGGCCTGCCGGTGATGATCCGCGTTGCACGCGCTCGCGGTGGGCCCACCGGACTCCCCGGTCCCCAGCACACTCCCGCAACCGCTCCCACCCACGGGCCACATGAGCAGCGCGAGAACGACGAGGGCCCCGAGCGCCGCGAGGCCGCCGTAAAGACGGGGGGCGGTGATACGCATACAGAAGACGCTACGGCACCGGAGGGCCCACTGGAAGGGGAGCGGAGGGGCGGGGTCCGGATGGGGGTGGAGGACGGGTGGGGGCGGAGTCTGGGTTGGGGGTGGGCGGCGGCTGTGGCGGGGTGGTGGGGTGGTGCCTGTGAGTGTGGGGGACGGGTGCGGCGGGGGCGCTGGGTGGTGACTGTGGCGGGGGGCACGGGGTGGTGGTTGTGGCGCGGGGTATCGGGTGCGGCGGGGTGGTGGGTGCGACGGGGCGGCGGGGTGGGCAGTGTCGGCCTGTGCTTGCGTCTTCGCCTTGCGCTTGGGCTGCCGTGTGCCGTGTGCCCTGGGCGGCCTCGCGCCCACGCCTGTGTCTGCGCTTGCTGTGCCGGGGCACACCCCCACCCACCCGGGGGGCGACCCCAATACCAGTCTTTCGCAAGTCACCACCCCCCAGACGCCACCCACCGAAATCTGTGGATAAAGTCCCCGAACCCAAAAAAGCGCTCACTCTTCCGTGTGAGAGGAATTCGCTGTCCACAGGCCGGATTTGCCTCCCGCCTCCACTCGTGATCAAGTGCCCGTAATCCAGGTGCCGCCGCCCCGGCACCGTCGCTACCGTCATGGCATGCCTCGACTGGAGCGGTTGACCGCCGCGCACGCGCCGGCGGTGCTGGAGTTCGAGCGCGCCGAGCGGGAGTGGTTCGCGCGGTGGGTGCCGGACCGGGGGATCCGTACTTCACCGCCCAGGGCTTCGCCGAGCGGCACGCCGCGCTCCTCGCCGAACAGGACGCGGGCGTCTGCCGCTTCCACGTGCTGCTCGACGACGACGCGCACACCGTTCTCGGCCGCTTCAACCTCATGGACATCGTCCCCGGCGAGGACGTGGAGCTGGGCTACCGGCTCGCCCGCCGGGCCACAGGGCGGGGGCTGGCAACCGCAGCCGTACGGGAGTTGTGCAGCCTCGCCGGCACATCACTCGGCCTGTCCCGGGTGTGGGCGGACACGGACGCCCGCAACATCGCGTCCCGCGCCGTCCTCGCGCGCGCGGGATTCGCCCCCGGCGGACCTGCCGTCCGGGAGGGCGAACCGGTGCTGCGGCACGTCCGCGTGCTGTGACGACTCGGTACGGGGTCGGACAGCCGCGCCGCGTGCGGCCTCGCGCGGTGTGCCGCGACCGGACCAAGCCGGACCAGGCCGTACCGGTGAGGAGCGCCGCATCCCGTCCTGCGCCGCAGGGTCAGACGGCTAGGCTCGTTGGACATGGACATAACCGTCGACGACCTGGCCGGCCCCGCCATCGCCGCCTTCCTGGAGGCCCACGTCTCCCAGCTCCGCGCCCTCTCCCCGCCGGAGAGCACCCACGCGCTCGACCTCGACGGGCTACGCGTACCAGACGTGACCTTCTGGACCGCGCGCGAGAGCGGCGAGATCGTCGGCTGCTGTGCCGTCAAGCAGATCGCCCCCGGACACGGCGAACTCAAGTCCATGCGCACCGACCCCACCCGCACTCGCTCCGGCATCGCCTCCGCACTGCTGCGGCACGCCCTCGACGAGTCGCGTCGCGCCGGGATGAATCGCGTCAGCTTGGAGACCGGTGCGGACGACTTCTTCCTCCCGGCCCGCACGCTCTACGCCAAATTCGGCTTTCGCCCCTGCCCACCCTTCGGCACCTACCGTGAGGACCCCCTCAGCGTCTTCCTCACCCGCACACTCTGAGCCCTGGACCTCGTCGCGCGCCGCCCGAGCCCTCCCGTCCCGCGCCTGGCTCGTCCCGCGTCGCTCGGCGCGCGCGGCACTCGTCCCGCCACCTGCGGCGCGGCAGGTTAACCGCTACCTCCGCGACGCGCCGGGGAATCTCACGAAGCCGCGCCGAAATGGTGAATCGCCCGGTGGCGCCGTGGCGGCGCGCCCGGGTCGAGTGATGAACTCCTGCACAGCCTCGCCTCCGCGGGGAGCCTCCCGCTCCTGGGAGCCCCGCCGTCCGGCCGTCCCACCACTCCGGGCGCCCGGACGGCGGGCAGGCGGGCGGCTGCCCGGAGCGCGGCGGCGGAGCGCCCCGTGCGGGGTGGAGCAGTACGAGTGACGACGAACGGGAGCGTGGACGAATGACCGAGCAGGACACGCGGGAACTGACCGGTATGTACGAGGCCCAGGACCACTTGGAGCGCCTCCGCGCCGCCCTCATCGCCGCCGGCATCAAGCTGCCGTCGCTCCGTCTCGACCTCCCCTCCTGCTCCGGAGAGGCGCAGACTCCTCTCCTCGACCTCGGCCGCGTCAACCTCGACACCGCACGCGCCCTCACCGCCCTCGCCGAACGCGCGGCCCGCCCCGCACCCGCCGACGGGAACAGCTCCTGACGGGCGGTCTTTTACGCGGAAGCCCTACGGGGTGCCGTCCACCGGGGCGAACGCCTGCCGAACCGAAGCAGCCAACCACCGCACGGAGCTGCCAACCGCGCTCCGAAGCGGCCGACCGCCGCCCGGAGCCGCCCACCGCGCCCCGAAGCAGCCAACGGCACCCCGGAGCCACGCGGCGCGGCCACCGGCCCCCGCCGATCGCCCGTACCAATGGCGTCCCGGCGGTGCGCCCCCGTGCTCGTGCCCCCTCCCTCCCCTCGGACTCCACCGACACCACCGGCCCTCTTCCGCTTCGCCTCCTCGGACGTCGTAGCGTCAGTGACCACGGCACGCAGCCGCCATCACGTCAGCAGCCCCGGCGCGGGCACGATCCGCGGCGGGGGGAGGAGTGTCCATGTCCGCGTCCGAACCGTCCCCCTCCGGTACCCCGGCCCCGCGCTCGGCCGGTGAGCCCCAGCAGAACGTCAGCTTCCCGAGCGCGGGCGGCACCGCACACGGCTACCTCGCCCTGCCACCGGCCGGGCGCGGCCCCGGCGTGCTCGTCATCCAGGAGTGGTGGGGACTCACCGAGCACATCGCCGACGTGACGCGCCGCCTCGCCGCCGAGGGCTTCGTCGCCCTCGCCCCGGACCTGTACGGCGGTGCCGTCGCCCACGACGCCGCCGAAGCCGGCCGGATGATGGGTGCCCTGCCCGTGGACCGCGGCGTGGAACTGCTCTCCGGGGCAGTGGACTACCTGCTCGGCCTTCCCGAAGTCACCTCCTCGTCCGTGGGCGCGGTCGGATTCTGCATGGGCGGCGGTTTCGTCCTGCAACTCGCCGCGACCGATCCCCGGATCAGCGCCGCCGTTCCCTTCTACGGCGTGATCCAGGGCGAACTCCCGGACTTCACCGGGACACGCGCCGAGGTTCTCGGGCACTACGGCGAACAGGACGGCTCCGTCCCGCCCGACTCCCTCGATGCGCTGCGCGCCGCGCTGGAGAAGCAGGCCGGGATCACCCCCGACCTCCGGCTCTACCCGACCGGCCACGCCTTCTTCAACGACCGCCGCGAGACGTACCACCCCGAAGCCGCCGCCCAGGCATGGGAATCAACCCTGGGCTTCCTGCACAGCCGCCTTGAGGAGGCTCCCGAGCGGTGAGCCAACGGCAGGCCCCGCGCAGTCGGGCACCGGCAGGCGCGGGGCCGTCGGCGGCCGGCCCCGGCGCGGCGACGTCAGTAGGCGCGACGCGTGGCGTTGGCGAGGGCCTGGGGACTGTACCCGGCGAAGAGGTTCGTCTCGGCCTCCCGTACCTCCATGATCGCCTCGAAGAGTGGGTCGCCGAGCGCCGCGCGCAGCACCTCCGACTGCCGGAACCGGGCCACCGCTTCGGGCAGTGTGCTGGGCAGCCGGGCCGGCCTCTCGTCCTCCGCCAGGTCCACCGGGTCCCCCGCCGTGGCCGGCGGAAGCCGCTCGCCGCGCTCCAGACCGCCAAGACCCGCGGCGAGCACCGCACCCGCGACGAGGTACGGGCTCGCCGCCGCGTCGAGGCACTTGACCTCGGCGTTCGCCGTCTCGGCCCGGCCCGGCGCACCTGGGATCAGGCGCAGTGCCGCTTCCCTGTTCTCCGGCCCCCAGCACTGGTAGGCGCCCGTCCAGCGCGAGGGGGCCAGGCGCAGATAGCTCGCCGGGCTGGGGGCGCCGATCGCGAGCAGGGCCGGTAGCTCTCCCAGGACGCCGGCGAGGAACGACTCGGCCTCCGGGCGCAGCCCGCTCGGACCGTCGCCCCCACCGCACAGGTTGACCCCGTCGCGCCACAGACTCAGGTGCAGGTGCCTGCCGTTGCCCACGTGCCCGGCGAGGACGCTCGGCCCGAAGTTGGTCTCCCAGCCGTACCGGACGGTGACGGCGCGGATGGTCTCCTGGACGAGGACCACGAGGTCGGCCGCGCGGACGGGCCCGGCGGGGGCGACGGACAGCTCGAACTGCCCCGGCGAGTACTCCGGGTGGATCTGGAGCACCTCGACACCCTGCCGTTCCAGTGCGACGAGGATGTCCCGCAGGTAGTCGCCGTGCGGTGCCAGGCGCGTCATGCCGTACGCGCCCCCGGGCGCGGGTGGGTGCGGCTCCGCCTCCGCGTCGGTGGCGCCCCCGGAACCGGTGCCCTCGGCGGGGACGGTGACGATCCATTCGGTCTCGAAACCCATGAGCGGCGAGAGCCCTGCCGCCTCCGCGCGGGCGGTGACCCGGCGCAGAAAGGTGCGGTGGCAGGCCGCCGAAGGAGCGCCGGACTGCTCGTACCTGTCGCCGGGCGCCCAGGCCCAGCCCGGTTGCCCGGCGAGGACCGTGAGCGCGCTCAGATCCGGGACGACGCGCAAGTCGCCCTCTGGGCCGCCGATGTACGTACTGCTCGTGAAGGAGTCGTCGACGAGCGCCACGTCGAAGACCGGCGAGAGCCCGACCCCGTCCTGTCCCGCCCGGGCCAGGCGAGCCGCGGGCACCGCTTTGACCCGGGTGATCCCGGCCGTGTCCACCGTGGTGATCGCGACCCCGGCCACCTCTGGTGGCAGCGTCGGCACCTGCCCGGTCCCCTGTGCCGCGGGGAAGGCATGAGTGGGGGCACCGGGTGCGGGCTGGGCCGCGGGTGCGATCCGGGGGTGGGGGGACTGGGTGTGCATGACGAGGCTTCTCCTCCTGTCACGGGGCGGTGCCGTCGTACCGGAACCACCGCCGTGACAGGAAGGTACCCCTCAACTACTCTGTGTGAAAACTTTCCCGAGAAAGTGTGACCATCTCACTGTGCAAACCCGATGATCGGGCAGGTGAAGTCGGGGTGCCGTTCTTGGTGTCCTCGGCTCCTCAGAACCGGACCGGCCAGGTCGGGATCACCTCGCGCCGCCACGTGCTGTTCGCGACGTGTGCGAAGGACCCGTACCAGGCCACAACCGCCGTCACGAGCCCGAGCCAGCCGCCGACGTGGTCGACGCCGCTGGAGCCGGCGAAAGCGCCTGCCGAGAGGAACGCGAACGTCAGCGTGAGGAAGACGAAGACGCCGATGACGACGCCGTTGGTGCGCAGCGCCGCGACCGTCATGTACGCGGTGAAGATCGCCCAGGCGAGGAGGAAGAGGCCCGTCGCCTTGTCCGCGTAGGCGGGGTCGAGGCCGGGGGCGATCTTGCCCACGTACAGCGCGAACGCGAGCCAGAAGCCGCCGTAGGAGACGAACGCCGTCGCCGAGAAGGTGTTGTTCCTGCGGAACTCCCACAGCCCCGCGAGCAACTGCGCGAGGCCTCCGTAGAAGAGCGCCAGCGGCAGGACGACCTTCTCGACGGACTCGTTGAGCAGGCCCGCGTTGAAGACGCTGAGTACGAAGGTCGTCAGGGCGAAGGCGCCGAGGCCGAGACCTCCGGGATCGGCCACCTGCGCGGGTGCGGCGGAGGGTCCGGGGGCGGCCGCGGGACGGTCGGTGGGCGCCGCGGGCCTGGGCTTGCTGGGGGACACGAGCTGCTCTCCTCTCCTTCGGGGACCGCACGGGGAGGGACGGGCGGCGGGCCGCGCGAGACGGCCCCCGGGGCACGTCCCGCAGGTGCGGAGAGTCGGAGCGCGAGCCGGGGAGCGAGGGCACGGGCGACCGCGTACGGGCAGCGCGCGAGCACCCCCTACGCGGATTCGTCCGCCCCGCAGCAGCGGCCCGTTGCTTCGGCGAAGCCATCCTCGGCCCGTGGCATGGCAGCGTCAAGATCCTCGGCCGATAATTCATGTACTCGGCAACTAGCCTTGTCGTGCCGGGCACTCGGAGACACGGTCGGGGCTTGTGAGGTGACCGTGGGGGATTCGACGTATGTCTGTGCGGCGGCTGTGATCTTCCCGATGGGAAACGCTGCGAGGATACGAACCTGAGCCAGAGGCACTCCGGACCCTCTCGGCTCAAGGCCCTGTGGCCACAGCGGTGCGGGCGCGTCCTCACGGTGCAGGCGTGCCCCACAGCGTGCAGGCGGCCACAACGGTTCAGGCTTCGTCGGTCGGGTGCGTCGACGCGTCAGAACCCGGTGGTTCAGGGCTCCGAGGGCTGCGCAGGGCTCGGCTCTGCGACTCCCGCGGCGGCAGGCGCGGCTGCCGGCGCGGAGGCGGACGCGGGGAGGGCATCCGCGTTCAGCTCGCTCAGAGTCGCGGAGTCGAAGCCGAAGAGATACGTGGCGGCGAAGCCCACGCCGTATCCGGCCAGCAGGCCGAGACCGTAGACCGCGGCGGTGGCGCCGAGGCCGCGGTTCCCCGCGAGCAGCGGGAACAGGGCCCACCCGGAAGGCCCGATGGCGGTCGCCCCCACCTTCGTACCGAGCATGGAGAAGAGCCCCACGAGCCCACCCCCCGCCGCACCCCCCACGCACGCCGTGATGAACGGCCGGCCCAACGGCAGCGAGACACCGTAGATCAGTGGCTCGCCGACACCCAGCACCCCGGCGGGCAACGCCGATCTGACGGTCTTACGAATGGAGGTGTTCTGCTTCAGCCGCAGCGCGACCGCGATCGCGCAGCCCACCTGCCCCGCCCCGGCCATCGCCAGCACCGGAAGGAGAACGGTGTAGCCCTGGGACTCGATGAGCGTCGTGTGAATCGGGATGAGCGCCTGGTGCAGGCCCAGCATCACGAGAGGAAGGAAGAGCCCTCCGAGTACGAAGCCCGCGAACGCGCCCGTGTGCGTGAGGAGCCAGTCCGCCGCCGTACCGATCCCCTCGGCGACCTCGCCCGCCACGTACATCAGCCCGTAAAGCGTCACCAGACCCGAGACCAGCACCGTGAGGGTGGGAGTGACGAGCACGTCGACGGCCTCGGGCACCCGGCGCCGGCACCAGCGCTCGACGTACGCGGCGAGAGCGGCGGCGCCGAGTGCGCCCAGCACCCCGCCCTGACCGGGCACGAGCGGGGTGCCGAACACCTCCACCTTGGCCACCCCGGGGAAGACGATGATCGCCGCGACCGCACCGCCGAGCACGGGCGTGCCACCGAACTCCTTGGCCGTGTTGTAGCCGACGAACACCGCGATGAGCGCCATGAAACCGGAGGAGATCGCCGTGAGCGCGGCGGTGAGCCCTCCTGCCCAGCCGAGGTTGACGAGCAGTCCGCCCAGGCCGGCGATGATGCCGCAGCCGATCAGCGCCGGGATGAGGGGCACGAAGATGTCCGCGATGCGACGGAGGAAGAGCTTGACGGGGGTGCGGTTGCGCGAACGATGCTCGGCGCGGATCTCGGCACCGCGCGTGGCGAGGGCGTCGGCGGTGGAGGAGGCGGCGTCGGAGAGGGAGGCTCCGTCGGCGGGTAGGGGAGTGGCGTTCGCGCTTTCGTCGACCAGGCGGGCGAACTCCGGGGTCACGCGGGCGACCTTCCCCGGACCGAGCACGATCTGGTACGAGTCGCCGTCCTCGACCACGCCCAGGACGGCGGGCAGCGCGCGCAGTGCGGCGTCGTCGACCCGCGAGCGGTCCGCGAGCCCGAGCCGCAGCCGGGTCATGCAGTGGGTGACCGAGGTGACGTTGGCGGCCCCACCCACCAGCGGCAGGATCGCCGTCGCCGTCGCACGGTGCTCGTTCCCGGCCATCGCCCAGCCGCCTTCCGCTGCCGCCACCGACGCCCCTGGCGCGGGGCGCGCCGGGGCCGTGGTCCGAGGGTGCGGGAGCGGGTGGGGGAGGGGGCGGAGGCTCGCGGGGGCGGGGGAGTGAAAGGGGCGGGAGGGGTGGGGAGGTGGGGGGCCAGGTGCTCGGTGCCCGAAGCCGAATACTGCGGAGCCGCTGACCTCCGGCTCCCCGCATCGGCCCCAGGTACCGGGCCCGAGCCTCTCAACTCCTGACCCACGATCCTCGCGGGCCCCCGACCCTCGGGCCCTTTCCCCTACCCGCCCCTACCGCACCGGCCTCACGTCCCCCGCCTCTCCTCCTCAGCCCTTTGCCGCTTCTCCCAGTGCCTCTCGCAGGTGGCCTCCGTGGGCTTGGAGGAGGCGGGCGGATTCGGGGGCGTCGACGTGTCCGAGGAGGACGAGGATCGCGTTCTTCACCTCGCCGCCGGTCGCCGCGAGCGCGGCTTCGATCTCGGTGTCGTCCGCGCCCGTGGCGAGGGCGACGATGTGCCGGGAGCGGGCGCGGAGCTTCTCGTTGGAGGCGCGGACGTCGACCATCAGGTTTCCGTAGGTCTTGCCGAGCCGGATCATGGTGATCGTCGAGAGCATGTTGAGGACGAGTTTCTGCGCCGTGCCGGCCTTGAGGCGGGTCGAGCCGGTGATCAGCTCGGGGCCGACGACGACCTCGATGCCGTGCTCGGCCTCGGCGGCTAGGGGGCTGGCGGCGTTGCAGGAGAGGCCGATGGTCAGCGCGCCGCGAACCGCGCGGGCGTGGCGTACGGCGCCGACGGCGTAGGGGGTGCGGCCCGAGGCGGAGATGCCGACGACGACGTCGTCGGGGGTGAGGCCGAGGGCGTCGAGGTCGGCGGCGGCCTGCTCGGTGTCGTCCTCGGCGCCCTCGACCGCGGTGATGATCGCGGAGGGGCCGCCGGCGATGAGGCCGATGACCTCGTCCGGCGCGGTGTTGAACGTCGGTGGGCACTCGCTCGCGTCGAGGATGCCGAGTCTCCCCGCGGTTCCGGCACCCACGTAGACGAGGCGGCCCCCTCGCGCCATGCGGGCGGCGGCGGCGTCGATCGCCGCGGCGATACGCGGGAGTTCGCGGGCGACGGCGGTGGGGACGGTCGCGTCCTCGCCGTTCATCGTCCGCGCGATCTCCTCGGTCGTCAGCCGGTCGATCTCGGCCAGTTCCGGGCGGAACTGCTCGGTGGTGAGGTGGGCGAGTTCCGCCCGCAGCTCTTCGTACGGGGCGGCTTCCGGGGTGGGCGCGTGGCCTCCGGAAGGGATCGGGTTCCGGC
Source organism: Streptomyces sp. SID11385 (assembly GCF_010548245.1). Taxonomy (GTDB): domain Bacteria; phylum Actinomycetota; class Actinomycetes; order Streptomycetales; family Streptomycetaceae; genus Streptomyces. Next base: position 1,237 of record NZ_JAAGLR010000403.1, on the reverse strand, counting down.
CGTGCGGGGCGTCGGGGTGCGCGGCCCGGTCGGTGGGCCCGGTGGTCGTCATGTGCGGCTCTCCGCTGTGCTGAGGGACAGGTGGTGCGGGTGCTGGCGGCGGTGCTGTCCGGCCGGATGGCCGGAGGCTGGGAGGTCTGCGGGTGCGCCCGTACGGGTTCGTCTGGGTGCGTACGGGTCCGTACGGAGTACGGAGATCGCGGGCGCAGAGGGCGGGCGGGCTGTCGCGCGTGGGCCGGGGCGCCGGCGTGACAGCGTTGTCGGCGGGTTGCTGGGCGGTGGGTACGGGGCGGGCGGCGGATGGGGGCCGGGGCCCGGCTCAGGGGTGGTCGCCGAGGCCCTGCCGGGGCCGGTGGCGGTGTGCCAGGGCCTCGTAGGAAGCGGCGAGGGCGGGGGCGGCGTGCTCGTAGGTGCGCTGGGCGACGCCGACGAAGAGACAGTCCACCACGAGGTGCTGGCTGGCCCGGGACGACATGGCCGCCGGGCGCAGTTCGCTCTCGCGGGCCGCGACCGTGGTCAGGACGTGGTCGGCGTACTGCGCGGCGGAGCCGTCCGGTCGGCCGGTGATGGCGATGGTCGTGGCGCCGCGTTCGAAGGCGGCGCGCAGCGGCTCGACGACGTCGCTGGTGGAACCGGAGTGCGTGATCGCGACGGCGACGTCCTTGCCGCGGAGCTGCACCGCGTTGGTGATGGCGAGGTGCGGGTCCGCGTGGGCCTGGGCGAAGAGGCCGATGCGCAGCAGCTTCTGTCCGAGGTCCTGCGCGACGAGGTGCGAGGCGCCGACGCCGTAGATGTCGATGCGGCGGGCCTGTGCGAGGGCGGTGACGGCGGCGCCGAGGGCGGCCGTGTCGAGGTTCGCCGCCGTGTCGGCGAGGGTCTGCCGCTCGTCGTGGGCGAGCTTCGTGACGACGTCGGCTATCGGGTCGTCGAGCGCGATGTCGGCGGTGACGGAGGGCGCGGCCCCCGATTCCTGGTGCGCCGCGAGTCCGGCGAGGGCGAGCCGCAGATCGCGGTAGCCCGGGTAACCGAGGAGGCGCGCGGTGCGGACGACGGTGGCCTCGCTCGTACCGGTCCGTGTGGCGAGTCCGGTCACGGTGAGTGCCGAGCATCCTGCCGGGTCGGCGGCGACGGCCTCGGCGACGCGCTGCATGGAACGCGTCATGGAGGGGGCCAGGGTGCGCACCTTCGCGGCGAGCGCGGCGGGGGCGGGCGGCGCGGGTGAGGAGGCGCCGGGGTG
>NZ_JAAGLR010000379.1 GCF_010548245.1 Streptomyces sp. SID11385 | reverse complement strand
CCTTCAGGAAGCGGAGGAACTCCTGGTGGCGGTGTCGGCGGTAGTGCTGGGCGATGACCGAGCCTGAGGCGATGTCCAGGGCGGCGAAGAGGCTGGTTGTGCCGTGCCGAACGTAGTCGTGCGTCATCTTCGCCGGCGTGGTCGGCGCCATCGGCAGCACCGGTTGGGTTCGGTCCAGTGCCTGTATCTGCGACTTCTCGTCCACCGCCAGGACCAGGGCGTTCTCCGGCGGGGACAGGTAGATACCCACCACGTCGCGGACTTTGGTCACGAACTGCGGGTCGGTCGACAGCTTCCAGGTTTCCACGATGTGGGGCTTGAGACCGAACGCCCGCCAGATCCGCGAGACGGCCGACTGCGACATGCCCTCCGCCTCGGCCATCGAACGCGTCGACCAGTGCGAATCACCGGTCGGCGGCGCCTGGCCAAGCGTCCTGGCGACCAAGGCTTCGACCTGCTCGTCCGTGATCCTCCGCGGCGCCCCCGAGCGTGGCCGGTCCACCAGGCCCTCCAGCCGGTCCGCGGCGAACCGGGACCGCCACTTGCGCACCGTCTCCCGCGAGACACCCACGTCGTCCGCGACACGCGCGTTCGGCAGACCTTCCGCACACGCCAGCACGATCCTCGACCGCAGCACGAGCGCCTGCGAAGCGGTCTGCTTGCGCAACCAGCCCCGCAACACCCGGCGTTCGCGATCGGACAACTCCAGCGGCAACGGCTTCGGACCAGGCATCGCCCCACCCTATAACCGCAAGCGAACTACCGACTCAGGACACTAGCTGCCCAAGCAGGTGAAATGAGCAGCCCGCCGAGTCGTCGCGACAACAGAACCACGGGCGACGGCACGGCGGGCATTCGAGCACGTCGGAACCCGGACCCCCTGCACGTTGCCGTAAGGCATCACAACGTCATACGAAATAGCCCAATTACGGGAATACATCATCTAGTGTCCGATCCGTGCGTACGGTAGCGCGATTCCCGCCGGGGAGATCTCCGCGACATCGCGTGGGCAGAGCGCGTGCGCACGGCTCCGCATCCGACCTGGGGACGTACTCCATGCACCTGCGCACTCCGCTGACCTCGGCGGCCCTGGCCGCCGCCCTGCTCGGCCTTTCCGTCTCGCCTTCGTCGGCCTCGCCGCACTCCGCGAAGGGGCCCGGCACGTTCGTCACCAACGGCGACCGCGTGCACATTTCAAGCACCCCTCCACGCACGGCATCCGCCCACGCGTGGTGGACGCACGTCGCCGGCCCCGGCACCAAGGCCAAGGTCACCATCTGGCTTCAGGTAAAGGCCACGAAGAAGGGCAGCAAGTGGCACTCCGTGGCGAAGAACTCGAAGAATCTCAAGTCCGGCAACGGCGGCAGTGCCCGCCGAGTCGTCGCACGCAAGAAGTGCGCGAACCGGAACACGCGGCAGTGGCGCACCCTGATCGACGTCGATCTGATCGGAGTCGCTGACACGCCGGAGAAGGTGTCCACCAAGACCGTCACGGTCCGGTGCGGCGTTTGACGCCCTGAGGAGACGAACAACGTACGGGGGGGAAGGCCGGAGTCGGACAGGAGTGTCGTGCACCGCAGGCTCACCTGTGAAACTGAGGGAGCCAGCCCCCCTGCTCTCTTGGGGGCCGTTGGCCGCGCCTGCGGATGCGGGGCCCTGCCGCCCCGCGCCTTTCATCTGCTTTCTGGAGTAGGGACCATGAGCGACACCGGTCTGGACGCCACCTTCATCGTCGGAGTACACGGGGTGCTCGACAAGCATCCCTGGATCGAGCAGGTCAACGCCGAATTCGACCTCGATGAAGACGTCTTCAGTCTCGCCGTGCAGCGTGCATCCGCCTACGGGTGGAGTTCCACGGCGCTGCCCGGCGAGCAGGCCGAGAACCTCTGGGACCACAACGACGCCGACGGCGACTGGACCCAGGACGGCGCCGTCCGTCAGCTCGCCTGGCTCCAGTCATCGCTTCCCCGGCCCGTCGATGTCCCGGGGCGGGCGCGACGGGCACCTCGCCTGCCGGTCCTGCCGATCGTCACCGTTCTCACGGACGCGCTCCGCCGCGTGGGCACCGTGCGCCTCACCGGCACGCACACCCTCGCACCGCTGCACCGCGCGGGAGACGCACGTGTCGCCCTCGCCGAGAACTCCGCGTGGTACGCCCTTGCCAATCCCGCCGACGCCACCACCCTGACGGTCACGGTGTCAGCACTTCCCTCCGCCCAACTCGCCCAGCGGACAGAAGAGATCCGGGAAGCAGCACTCGCCCGCACGTGCGGCAACATGCACGTGACGCCCCTCAAGCCGCCCACCGCCGCCACGACGCCTGGGCTCGCCCGGCCGCTCGCGGGGCTGGTGCAGGCCGAGCATTTGCGCCTGGCACTCGCTTTCCGGTGCGGGGTACGGGAGTGGACCACCGACGTGGCCGCCTGGACGACCGAGGTCTTCGCGGACTCGATCCGGGCGGTGACCGGCCTCTCCGGCCTCGTCCTCATCACAGTCTCTTCGAGCGAAGCCCGGCCTAGCGCCGGCATCCGCCCCGACAGCGTCGGTTAGTCCGTGTGGACGTTGCCGAGGTGGATGGTGTTCGTCTCGTGGCTCGCGAAGAAGGGCAGCACCGAGAGGGGAAACCAGGTCACTCCCGGCACTCCTCACGTCGGGCGTTCTTGCCGCGGACCGTTCTGCGCACCGGCACCGAACGCCGGGCCGGTTTCCGTACGAGGCGTTGGCGCAGCACCCCCCGCCATCGCGGTCCGAAGCCCTCCGCTGCGCCCGCTACCCGTGCACCGTGACCGCTGTAGCGCCGGTATTCGCTCGGCTAGCCGAGCAGAGGCAGCGCGGCGAGCCCGCGAACGAGCCGGGTGCGGCGCCACTGCACATCCTGGGCTGCGACGGCCAGACGGACGCTGGGGTGACGGCGAAGGACAGCGCCCAGAACGATCTCCGCCTCGGCCTTGGCCAGAGGGGCGCCGAGACAGCGGTGGATGCCGTGGCCGAAGGCGAGGTGGGCGGTGGCGTCGCGGTCGAGGTCGAGGTGGTCCGGCTCGGAGAAGCGCGCGGAGTCGCGGTTGGCTGCTCCGAGCGCGACGAGGACGGGGTGGCCCGCGGGGATGTCGGTACCGCCGAGGGTGATGGGCTCGGTGGTGAAACGGAACGTGGCGGTGCTGACCGGCGAGTCGAAGCGGAGCAGCTCGTCGAGCGCGGCCGGGATCTGGTCGGGGTGCTCGCGCAGGCTCCCCTTCGCCGCAGGGTGCAGGAGGAGCGCCAAGAGGGCGTTGCCGAGGAAGTTGGTGGTCGTCTCGTGGCCGGCGACGAGGAGCAGGACCGCGAGGGAGACGAGTTCCTCCTCGGTGAGTGCGTCGTCCCCGTCGTGGGCGGCGATGAGGCGGTCCAAGAGGGTGGTTCCGGGGTGTGCGCGTTTCGACGCGACGAGTTCGGTCATGTACGTCGCGAGTGAGTGCGAGGCCGCGTCGATGGCGTTGGGCGCGCCCGCCGTGAAGAGTTCGGCGGACCATCGCCGGATGCTGGGCCGATCCTCGTCCGGGACACCGAGCAGCTCGCAGATGACGGCGACGGGTAGGGGGACTGCGAGGCGGGCGACGAAGTCGAAGGGCTCGCCCGGGGCCCACTCGTCGAGCAGCTCGTCGGTGATCCGGGCGATGGCGGGGCGGAGGGCGGCGACGGCGCCGGTGGTGAACGCTCCGGTCACGAGTTTGCGCAGTCGGGTGTGTTCGGGCGGGTCGCTGGCCAGCATGTTGTGCGCCAGGGCCGGGTGGAGGGTCCGGCTGGATTCCTTGCCGGCGAAGAAGGCGGCCGTGTCTTTCGAGAGCCTGGCGTCGCCGAGGGCCTCACGGGCCTCGGCGTAGCCGGTGATGAGGTAACTACTCCTCCGGGTTGGCCCGGAGGAGATGACCTCCACGGGGCGGCCGGAGCGGGCCGCTGTGTAGACGGTGTACGGGTCGTGGCTTGTGGGCTCGGTCATGGACTCAGGCTCCTACGGGTCGGGGCTCACCGTCGTCGGCGACGGGGCCGACCTCGCGGGTGTAGGCGCGGGCAACTCGGACGAGCCACTCCGCCTCCTCACGCAGGTCGGTCTGAGCGAGGGCCCGTGGCGACGGCGGGGCCAGTTCGACCGGCGGCAGGCTGGCTTCGGACGCGGCCAGGGCCGCCTTGACAATTGCTGCCTCTATGGCTGCGGCGCCCTCGTCCGTGTCGGCTGCGTAGATGCGCTCTGCGCTCTCCAGCACCGCGCGAGATCGGTAGGGCTTCAGGGCCAGGACGCCGTCGCTGATCTCGACAACGCGTCGCTGGAGAAGGTAGTCGGATTCGTCCGCGAATTCGGCGTCGTCCGCGAGTTCGGCGTCCCCCAGGACGATGTGCGGCATCACGGCCGTCATGTCCTGCCACAGGGGTTCGAGTGCGGCCAAAGATCGCTTTTCCCAGCGGAGTCTCCGCGCGTGGGTGATCGGGTACGCGATAGCGGGCAGGGTGACGCCGAAGCCGATCAGGAGTACCGCGAGCGCGGGAGCGGTGACGCTGAAGGCGCAGGTGCCGCTCACGAGCGAGGAACATTCGGTGTGGTGGACGAGGCCGACGCCAGCAGCTGTGGAAACGAGCCTCACGACCTTGTACACGACGTACACCAGAGCGAACAGGCAACCGACGGCGGCGATCCGGAGCCCGACCCGGACGCTCGTACGACGGGCTGACCGTGACTGGCGCACCGCTTGGAGAAAGAAGTCCACGGCGGCGAAGCCGAGGTGGGAAACGAATACGAGGAGGTAGAGCGCGCGGACGCGCGGCCGATGCAGTGCCTCCTCGACCGCGAAGAGTGCGGTCATCGCCGCGACCGAGGCAGCGAGTAGTACCAGGCGACGGCGAATTCTGCCTCTGGCCTCGACCGCGTCCAGGTCGAGCTGGAAGATGACGGCGAGCACGGCGGTGGCCGCGCTCACGGAGGCCGTGTTGCTCAGCAGCCGGGCCACGTGCGGTACCGCTGACTCGACAGTGTGTTGGACCGACGGAGCGTAGGAGAAGAAGGCCAGGGCGAAGGCCGCCAAGAGCGCGCTCATGGCCCATGTTCCGGTCGGCCGAGGGGTTCCTCGGCCGACGGACCAGTAGGCGGCCCCCGTGATGAGAAGGAAGCCCATGCCGAGGAAGAGAGCGTCCATCACGCGCGGGACCGGCCCTTCTTGAGCGGACGAGCGAAGAGCGCGTCCCAACTGTCCGCGCCGCTCGCCGGGTGCCGGGAGGGTATTTCGCGGTGCCGGTACATACGCTGGCGGATGATGGTGGCCATGGTCTCGGCCTCGCGTTCGTCGGCTGTCGTGTAGCTCGTCCTGCCCGACATGCGCGTCACCAAGGTGCTGCTGATTTCGATGGCGCGGGCTTGGCGGGCATCGAGCGACAGGCTTCCAGGGTGGTCGCAATACACGTGGCACAGCTCGTGGGTGAGGATGTGTCGGCGGTGATGGACCGAGGTGCCCTTCTCGAAGAGGAGGAGGTCCACGTCCGGGAGTTCGATCCGGATACCGCAGGGCACGTCGGCAGCCATGACCTCGGGAAGAGGGCGCAGCTTGATGGGCTTGCCCCGACGGACAGCAATGGCCTCGCACAGCTCACGAGTGCTGAAACGATGAGGCAGGCCCAACCGGTCCACCTGTATCTCACAGGCAGCACGCAGACGCATCTCAGCGGTTGGCATGGTCATGAGTATTTCCCTCTCGCGTCGGCGGGCAGCGCCTGCGGGTGACGAGTGGTAGAGCGCGAGAATGCCAAGAGGAGGACGGAACTCGCAGTTCCGGAATTTGTAATTCCGGTTACCAAACGTGAGTCGCGGACGCGCCGACAGGGCGAGACGCGCGACGGGCGGTCGGGAAGGTAGTCGTAAGTGGTCGCTTCTCGCCCCCTTTTGGCAAGCGGGCACGGTGCTTGAACGCGCGACTACCCGTTATGTCCCACTACCCTCGGTGACGTTTCGGGCGTTGTGTTCACCCGTGACGGGTGTGTTGTGACGCAGTTCACTTCGTCGACCGGCTTAATCTCGCGCTATGGACGCGCGGCGCGAACACGGCGAGGAGGGGGCCCTCGACCGATCACTTCCGGAGCTGTTGCGATCATGGCGAAAGCGCTTGAGCCCTCGTGACTTTCCGGGGCTGCGAGCGCAAGGCCGCCGGGCAACAGGGCTGACGCAGCGCGACGTGGCGCGTCTGATTGACGTGAGTGAGCGCTGGTACGGCGCCCTCGAACGTGGCAAGAAGGCCGGTTACAGTGCGGAAGTTCTCGATCGACTGGCGTCCGCTCTACGGCTGAGCCGCCCCGAACGCCAGGCGCTGTACATGAAGACGGTGGGTCACCCGCCGGCACTTCCCGGCGCCCCGGAGGCGCCTGCGGCGACCGAAGCGGACGGTGCGCTGCTCCAGCGGTTCCTTGACCAGCAGGCGAATCCCGCCTACGCGACTGACCTCGCGTGGAACATCGTCGGGGCGAACGAGCCGCTGCTGCAATGGTTTCCCTGGGCGGCATATCAAGGGAACCAGATGAGGTGGGCGCTTCTGGAACCCGAGGCGCGCGAGCAACTCGTGGACTGGGAAACAACCTGGGCACATCTCTATCTCGGGCAGATCCGCTACGAGCGGGCCCGGTATCCGCATAACGAGAGCCTGGCGCGACTGGAACAGGAGGTGCGTGCGGGGTCGCCCTTCGTCCGGGCCATCTGGGACCAAGGCGAGGTGGTCGAGCACACGGACGGCAGGGTGGCGCGGCTCCGTCTGCCGTACCACCAGGGTCGCGAAGTCGCCGTCCGCATCATCAGCATGCGACCCATGCACACCGATCTGCTGCGCGTGACCGTGCTCATGCGTGAAGGCGAAGACGCCTGAGCCGAAGGCGAGGGGTGGTCGATCTTTAGCGGCCCCGGACCGGCTCAACCCTCGTCGATGAGCCTGGAGGTCTCGTCGTCCTCCGGCATCCCTTCCAGCTTGCGGGCCTGTTCGATCACGGTGGAAAGCATCTGCAGGCTCGACGTGCTCAGCCCGTTCGCGCGCAAGGCGACGGCCCGTACGTCGCGGTCGCGCATGGCGGCCAGGACCTGGATCTCGGCGCGCTGCCGCTCCGCCTCCTCCTCGTCGAAGAAGTACCCGGGCCTCACGTTGAAAAAGTTGGCCAGCGCGCGGATCGTCTCCATCTTCGGATTGGTATTCGTCCCGGTTCGAAGTTGCTGGATGGCACTCGCGGAGATGGCGAAGTTGAAGGTGTCGCGGATGCCCTGGGACACCTCGGCGTAGGTGAAGGGGCCGCGCCCCTTGGGGTGCACCTCGCGGAACAGGTAGTCGAGTCGCTCCGCGAAGCTCGGCTTGTTCGTCTCGGTCATCGCCAGCCCTTCGTCACGACCCCAGCCTATCCATTCCAATGGTGATCACGCCTTAGGGGAAGTCGATCTCGCCATCCTAGTTGCTGCCACAGCTCACCACTGTGGTGTGTTTCCTGGTGTCGTTCTGTCCATCGTGATGTTCCATGCCAGGTCAAGTGAGGTGCGAAGGGGGTGGACTTGTGCCGAGGGGGAGTCCTATGGTTCAGGTCCCCGCCGAAACGGATCACCAGCCGAGAGGGCAGCGGGGAGGAGGGGGACGCGCATACACGGGCCACGTGCCCGCAGAAGAAATGTGACCGGCGCCCGGGAGCTACCAACTCCCAAGCGCCGGGGCCGGCACCCGAAGAAGGGGCCGAATCAAGCTCGCGGGCGGCGGGGCTTTTGCACGAGAACCGCCGGTCCGCGCTCCTACAAGCATCGGAGTATCGCATGCTCGCCACGCCGAGCGGAACCCCGGCATGCCCGGACACCGACCGCCAGCAGCGCCTCGCCGTGCTGCTCGCCGACATGATCCCGGGCGCCGCCACGATCCGCGTCAGCCTCAACGACCCGGCCCGGACTTGGCCCCACCCGCACACGATCGTCAAGGACGAGACCGACACGACGTTGAACGTGCGCCGCACGACGGCCCGCATCGCCGCCCGCTGGATCATGCGGGCTTGGCCCGAGGCCGACTGGACCGTCGCGCACACCCTCGACCTCGCCACCGCCACCCTCAGCGCGGTCGCCGGACGGGGGTGCTGACTTGCCGAGGATTCGCACCATCAAGCCGGAGGCGTTCGTCTCCGAATCGCTCGCCGAGGTGAGCGTCGAAGCCGAGCGCACCTTCTACGGGCTCCTCACCCAGGCCGACGACCACGGTCGCCACCGAGACAACGCCGCGATCATCGCGGGCCTGCTCTGGCCCCTGCGGGCCGAGCACACCTCGGTCCACGTCGAGGACGACCTTCACCAGCTCGCCACCGCCGGGCTCCTCTGCCGCTACACCGGCTGCGACGGCCGCCGATACCTCCACATCGTGACGTGGGCGGCACATCAGAAGATCGACAAGCCCAGCCAGTCCCGCCTTCCTTCCTGCCCCGAGCACCACGCCGCCGACAGGTGCGGAACCTGCAAGGGCCCCTGCACCAAGCCCGCCGAGCCCTCTCCGAAGTCTCGGGGAACCCTCGACGAGGACTCGGCGAGCCTTCGCCGCCCCCTCGATCTGCCCCCGCGCCCTTGCGCGATCACACCCGACGCCGCCCACCGGCCCTCGGCCGCCCCACAGCCCCTCCCCGGCACGGACCTCGACGCCTCAACCGCACGAGACGAGGAAATCGCAGGTCAGCAGCTCTTCGGCGAGGCTTCCCCGAAGGCTCCCCGAAGCCTCGGGGAGCCTTCGGCGCCTGGATCTAGGATCTTGGATCCTGGATCTCCTTCCCCTACGGGGCGCACAGCGCCCGCACCTGCCCCGATCTCCACCCAGCAGCTCCTCGCCGAGTACGCCGCCGCCTGCGCGGAGCGACCGCCGAACGGGGTGTTCGGGCACCTCGGGCGGATCGTCAAGGGCCTGCTCGGCGAGGGCATCGCGCCGGAGCACATCCGCGCCGGACTCGCGAACTTCGCGAGCAACCCGAAGCACCCGAGCGTGCTGACGAGCATGGTCAACGAGGCGATGAACGCTCGCCCCGACGGTTTGGCCCGGCCGGGATCGCGGCCTAACGTGCCCGCCCACCGGGCCTGGACCAACCCCGCCGACGCCGCCACCGCCTACGCCGAGGAGCTGTGATGCGCACCCGAAGCCGCGAACCGCAGACCCTGGGCAGCGACGGCACCCTGGAGCGGATGGCCCGCATCCTGGCCGCCCGCAACATCGACCCCGCCGCCGTGACCTCCGTCGAGGAGCCCGAACCCGCCCCGCTCGACGCCCTCCTGACCCGAATCCCCTCCCGCTACCAGGGCGCGGTCGCCGACCACCCGAAGGCCCTGGCCTGGGTCCGGGAGGTGGCCGAGGCGGCCGTCGCCCCCGGGATCGGGGCCAGGCGGCAGGTCGCCACGGGGCCGAGCCTGCTGATGGCCGGGGTCGTCGGCGCGGGCAAGACCTGGCAGGCGTACGGCGCGATCCGCCGCCTCGTGCAGGAAGGGATCGGCGTGCGCTGGCGCGCGACCACCGCCGCCGACCTCTACGCCGAGCTGCGCCCCGGCTCCGACACTGACAGCGAGCGCGTCCTCGCCTCCTACAGCCGCGTCCCGCTGCTGATCCTCGACGACCTCGGCGCCGCCCGCAGCACGGAGTTCGTCGAAGAGCAGACGTACCGGCTCATCAACCGCCGCTACAACCACGAGCTGCCGACCCTGGTCACCACCAACCTGCGCATCGGCGACCTGCGCGCCCACCTCGGGGACCGCGTCGCCTCCCGGCTCTCGCAGATGACCGAGCGCGTCGAGTTCGAGCCGGTCGACCGCAGACGACAGCGCCGCGCGGCCTGATCACGGCCGACCCGCGCCCCTTCCTTCACCGGCCCAGTGCATCCCCCGCCGACGCCCGCACGCGCGCGGAGGACGATCGGAGCACCCCCGCATGACCACCACCGCACACACTCCTGCCCGTCGGCACCGCGCGCTCGGCGACCAGCGCTGGCAGGACGACGCCGTCTGCCAGTCCACCGAGTACAACCCGGTGGACCCCGAGACGTTCTTCCCCGAGCCTGACGAGACCGACAAGATCGCCACCGCGAAGGCGCTCTGCGCCCAGTGCCCGGTGCGCCGCACTTGCCTGGACGCCGCCCTGGAGACCCGCGACACCTGGGGCGTACGGGGCGGGCTCACCGAGGAGGAGCGTGCCCCGCTGCACGAGAACCTCGCGCTGCGCCTCGACTACAGCCGCGTCAACGACACCATCGCCGGACGCGACGTCCACCTCACCAAGGCCGAGCGCCGCGCCGTCGTCTTCGCCGCCTACCGCCACGGCGTGAGCGAGCAACGCCTCGCGTGGCTCCTGAAGGTCACCGAGGAGCACGCCCAGAAGCTCTACCGAGGGGTCCGCCGCGCCCTGCGCAACCGAAACATGGAGGACAACACGATCACAGCCCCACCTGCCGACACCGGCCCCGCTGCTGCAAGCGAGCCGCGCCGCGACGACTTCGGGACGGCGGCGTGAACGGCACCGCGCCCACGAAGGCGCGCATATCCGCCTGGGACCGCGCGGTCGTCGCCGCGCTCGGCGGCACCGGCTTCGCCCTCTCCTACGACGCCCTCCAGCAGATGGCCGTCGCCATCCACGTCCGGGGCCTGCTGACCTACCTCTTCCCGCTCGTCATCGACGGGTTCATCGCGTACGGGATACGCGCCCTGGTCGTTCTGCGTGACGCTCCTCGCGTGGCTCGCTTCTACCTCTGGCTGCTCTTCGGCACCGCTACCGCCGCCAGCATCTGGGCCAACGCCCTGCACGCCGTCCGCCTCAACGCGGGCCCGCCCACCGGCGGGCTCCGGCTCGGGGACACGGTGGTCGCCGTGCTGTCCACCATCGCCCCGCTCGCCCTCGCCGGGGCGGTCCACCTCTACATCCTGATCGCCCGAGGCGCCGCCCCGGACAGTGACCGAGGTCAGGTGGCCGGTCAGAGTGACCGGCCCCAGGGCGTCGCGGTCACCCGGGCTGACCGCTCCGGGCAGCCCGAGGGAAGCACCGGTCAGGTCGGCTCCGAGAAGCCGGTCACCGCCCTGACCGAGCACGGCTCGGCCCGGAGCGGTGGACAGGCCCGCCCGTCCCGGCCGGTGACCGAGGACAGCCGCCGGGCGGTCACCGGCAGCCAGATCACCGGTCAGCACGGCGCGCCGGAGACGGCCGCCGACCTGCCCGGACAGCGCGGAGGGATACCCCCGGTCACTTCTGACCCTGTCGGCGCGAAGCCGGTCACCGACGAGCCGGGCACCGTGTCCGGGGCGGGTAACCGGGACATCCGGTCGGCCAGTGACCGGCGGGCCGACCCGGACACCGAGCGGCTCCTCCGGATCGCCCGGTCAGCGGTCAGGGCCGAGGACAAGCTGACCCGCAAGGTGGTCGCCCAGGCAATCCGGGGTCAGCAGATCCCGCTCTCCAGCGACACCCTCACCGCCCTGATGGCCCAGCTCCGCGAGCAGCACGGTCACCCAGTCACCTCCACCCGGAACTGACCGATCCGGGCAGGTGGGTGACCGGCCGGGCAGCCCGGCCGGTCACCCACCCCCACCTCGCCGCACATCCCACCGCCGAGCACGCCTCCGAAGCGAACGGAGACCACCCCTGATGCGCACTCACCCCGCCACTACGGCAGAAGTCGAAAGCTGGCTGACCGTCCTGCACCAGCAGGGCCACCTCCACTGCGCTCGTTCCCACCCCGGACCCACCTGGACCGTGCAGCGCAGGGCGGACAGCCGCCCCTGGACTCTGCACCACCCGGTCCTGGCCATGGACTGGATCGAAGACCTCGTCCGCGAGATCCGGCAGGAGAAGCCGGAGAAGCCCCGGTGACCGGGACCGACCCGGCGAGCACCCCGCCCGGAGCGCAGCGTGACCCCAACACGGCCCCTGGCGGAGCAAGTTGTCGCGTACGACGGTCCTACGGCCCGACGCACGCACATGCCCCCGCCCAACAGGGCGGGGGCAGCCCGGTTGGTCCCCGCGCGAGGGCGCACGGGAACCAACCGGGCGGCGAGCGGCACCAGGGGGCGCCGCTCGCAGGAGGAGAAGCGCAACCCGGCCCCGACAGCGTCGCGCCGAGCGTGCCCACCCTGCCGTTCCCCGACCGCATGCCGCGCCGTCGCAGCCGCAACCCCACCGAGCGCACCCGCAAGACGACGACGCGCCTGTCCGACGACGAGCACGCCGAGATCGCCGCCGCCGCCCGCGCGCGCGGCATCACCGTCGCCCGGTTCCTCGCCACCACCGCGCTCACCTCCGCCCGCGGTTCCACCCCGACGCACAGCAACGAGCAGCTAGACGCGGGCATCGACGAACTGGCCGCCCTGCGCACCGCCCTGGCCCGCATCGGCAACAATCTCAACCAGATCGCCCGCACCTACAACGCCGGAGGCGAACCCCGCGAGGGAGCCCTCGACCACGCTCTCGCCGTACTCGTGAAGGCGGTCGCCCGCCTCGACGAATCGGCGGACGCGCTGGTGAAGCGGAGGCTGTGATGGTGCCGAAGATCCGGCGGGGCTCCCGCACGTACGGCCTGCTCGTCTACCTCTACGGGCCTGGCAAACGCGACGAGCACACCGACCCCCACCTCGTCGGGAGCTGGGACGGCTTCGCCCCCGACCCCGGACGCGACACCAGCCCCGACCCCGACCCGAAGGCCGCCCTCGCCCGCCTCGCCGCCGTCCTCGACCTACGTGTCAAGCAGGCCGGCACCAGCGCCCCGATCCAGCACGTCTGGCACTGCTCGGTCCGCACCGACCCCGGCGACCGGACGCTGAGCGACGGCGAGTGGCACACCGTCGCCCGCCGCCTCCTCCATGCCGTGAACCTCGCCCCGGAGGGCGATCCGGACGGGTGCCGCTGGGTCGCCGTACGGCACGCGGACGACCACATCCACATCCTGGCCACCATGGTCCGGGGCGACCTGCGCCGCCCGCGGATGAACTACGACTTCAAGAAGGCGCAGGCCGAATGCCGCCGCATCGAGAAGGAGATGGGCCTGCGCCAGCTTCACCCAGGCGACGGCACCGCCGCCAAGGCACCCACCAGCGCCGAGCGCTTCAAGACCGAACGCACCGGCCGCCCGGAACCCCCTCGCGAAACCCTGCGCGAAGCCGTCCGACAAGCTCTCGCCGGGGCGGCAACCGAGAACGAGTTCTTCACCCGCCTTCGCGACGCGGGCCTGCGCGTCGAGGTCCGCCTCGCCCCCTCCGGCGACGCCCTCGGCTACAACGTCGCCCTCCCCGGCGACCGTAACCGCGACGGTCAGCCGATCTGGTATCCCGGCTCGAAACTCGCCCCCGACCTCTCCCTCCCCAAAATCCGCCACCGCCTCACCACCGCCGAACCCGGGCAGGAAACGACCACGGCTTCCTCTCACGGCGCGGGCCACCCGGACTGGTCGCGACCCGCGCGTGCACGACGAGCCGCCACCACGGTCGCCGAGCACACCCTCGCCCTGCTCAACCCCACGAACGACGAGGCCGCCGCCCAACTCGTCGGAGCGGGCGAGCTGCTCGACGCTCTCGCGCAGACCTCCCCCGGCGTAACCCGCGCCGAGCTGCGCGCCGCCGCCCGCTCCTTCGAACGCGCCACTCGCAGCCACGTCCGCGCCGAACAGGCCGACACACGTGCCGTCCGCTCCGCCGCCCGGGGCATCGTCCAGGCCGGCAACGCCCTTGGCCGAGGCGAGGACGGCGGCGCCACCGCCATGCTCCTTTCCACCCTGGTCCTGGTCACCGTGGCCGCCGCCCGCTGGCACTCCGCCCGCGGTCACGCCCAGCAGGCCGAGGCAGCCCGGCAGGCCGCCGCGCACCTGCGGACCGCCTATCAACAGACCGCCGCCATGCCCCTACGGGCACTGCGTGACCAGGGGCGCGCTCTCCCCGACGCGCAACGCAAGTCGCACGAAGCCACTCTCCGAGCCGTGCTCTCGGAGCCAAGCGTGCGAGCGGGCGGCACTACGGGGAAGAACGACGCCCTGATCGCCACCCTCGCCCAGCTTGAGCGAGCAGGCCACGACCCCGAAGCGCTCCTGCGACAGGCCATCGACATGCGGGAACTCGACACTGCCGAGAACATGAACGACGTCATCGTCTGGCGCCTGCGCCGCATCGCCCAGCTTCCCGCCCACCCGGGCAAGCCGCTGCGGCGTCCGCAGGTACACACCCCGACCAGCCGCACCAGCCGTGTGCCCAAGACTGGGCCGTCTGTCGTGTTGCCGCATCCGGCTGTCGCGGACCAGGATCGACGTACACCGCGCCGTTGAGCACTTCCCGTAGTCGAGGGTGAGAGCGTGAAAAGACGTCCCCGCGCTTCACAGGACGATGCTGAAGCGCGCGGACGAAGCGGTGATGAGGCGCTTCTAGTGTCCTGAGTCGGTAGTTCGCTTGCGGTTATAGGGTGGGGCGATGCCTGGTCCGAAGCCGTTGCCGCTGGAGTTGTCCGATCGCGAACGCCGGGTGTTGCGGGGCTGGTTGCGCAAGCAGACCGCTTCGCAGGCGCTCGTGCTGCGGTCGAGGATCGTGCTGGCGTGTGCGGAAGGTCTGCCGAACGCGCGTGTCGCGGACGACGTGGGTGTCTCGCGGGAGACGGTGCGCAAGTGGCGGTCCCGGTTCGCCGCGGACCGGCTGGAGGGCCTGGTGGACCGGCCACGCTCGGGGGCGCCGCGGAGGATCACGGACGAGCAGGTCGAAGCCTTGGTCGCCAGGACGCTTGGCCAGGCGCCGCCGACCGGTGATTCGCACTGGTCGACGCGTTCGATGGCCGAGGCGGAGGGCATGTCGCAGTCGGCCGTCTCGCGGATCTGGCGGGCGTTCGGTCTCAAGCCCCACATCGTGGAAACCTGGAAGCTGTCGACCGACCCGCAGTTCGTGACCAAAGTCCGCGACGTGGTGGGTATCTACCTGTCCCCGCCGGAGAACGCCCTGGTCCTGGCGGTGGACGAGAAGTCGCAGATACAGGCACTGGACCGAACCCAACCGGTGCTGCCGATGGCGCCGACCACGCCGGCGAAGATGACGCACGACTACGTTCGGCACGGCACAACCAGCCTCTTCGCCGCCCTGGACATCGCCTCAGGCTCGGTCATCGCCCAGCACTACCGCCGACACCGCCACCAGGAGTTCCTCCGCTTCCTGAAGG
>NZ_JAAGLR010000345.1 GCF_010548245.1 Streptomyces sp. SID11385 | reverse complement strand
CGCCGGCCCGCCGCAGCCGCTCGTGCAGCGCCGCGGCGGTGCGGGCGGCGGGATCGTCGCCGCCGGGCGCGGCGGAGAGCATGTCGACGACGCGTTCGGCACTGATCCAGTCCTCCGGCAGGAAACGGGTCAGGCCGGCGGCGAGGTAGGTGCCCCGCATGAGCGTGGGCACGCCCGGCAGTTCGGGGAGCCCGGCGCGTCGCCGGAACGCCTCGGGCAGCGAGGCCACCGTGACCGCCCCGATCAGTGGTCCCGCGAGCGCCCGGCCCGTGGCCCACACCGTCGGGAGGCCGCTCAGCACCCCGGGCGCGGGCAAGTGGTCGAAGAGCCTGTAGAGGATGATCCGCATCGCCTCGGTGTCCTCCAGCCCGTGCTCCACCATCGCGTCGAAGTACGGCCAGAACTCGCCCGTCGTGGGCGGGAGATGGGCGTCCTCGTCACCGAGCGCGCGCAGGTAGTCCCTGGTCTCCTCGTACAGGCCCTCGATCTCCTCGTGCGGCAACGGCTGCCCGCTCAGCCGGTACATCGTGACGGCGCTCTCGAAGAGGGTCGCGAGGACCCAGGCACGCGCGGCGGGGTCCATCGCGTCGTACGGGCGCCGGTCGGGGCCGGTGCCCTTGAGCCGCGCGTGCAGCCGGTTGAGCCGGGCGGCCTCCCTGCTCCGTACCGCCTCGTCCGGGTCGCACATGCGGCGCATGCTGTGGAAGGTGTTGCGCAGGCGGCGCCACGGGTGCGTGACGAAGGTGGAGTGGGTGACGAGTGCGGCGCCGACCTGCGGGTGCGCGGCCTCCAGGACGGTGGCGCGGACGAGGGCCGGGGCCCAGCGCGGGTCGTCGAAGAGCTTGCGGAAGCGGGGTTTCGCCTCGGCGGTCGTCATGGGGCGGAGGTTCCGTTCTGCTGGGCCGGTACGCCGCCGAAGCGGCGCTCGCGGTGCCGGTAGTGGTGCAGGCACTCCAGGAAGTGCGGGGCGCGGAAGTCGGGCCACAGCACGGTGGGGAAGACCCATTCCGCGTAGGCGACCTGCCAGAGCATGAAGTTGGAGATGCGCTGCTCGCCCGAGGTGCGGATCACGAGGTCCACGTCGGGTGTGTCGGGGAAGGGCAGGTGGGCGGCGAAGCTGCGCTCGGTGATCTCCTCGGCGGGGACCCCGGCGCGGATCAGGGAGCGGGTGGCCGCGACGATGTCGCCGCGCCCGCCGTGGTCGAAGGCGACGGTCAGGGTCATCCGGCGGTTGCGTTCCGTCAGGGTCGTGAGGTCGGCGAAGTCCCGTGCCAGCGCGGCGGGGAGGCGGGGGTCGTCGGCGCCGAGGAAGCGGCAGCGGATGCCGCGCGCGTGCAGCAGCGGGGCGTGCTTGCGCACGGCGTGCCGCACGAGGTCCATGAGGTAGCCGACCTCGCCGCTCGGGCGGCTCCAGTTCTCGGTCGAGAAGGCGTACAGGCTCAGCCACTCGACCCCGGCCGAACGCGCCGCCTCGATGACGTCGATCACCGTCGCCTCGGCGGCGCGGTGCCCGGCGGTCCTGGGCAGGGACCGCCGCTCGGCCCAGCGCCCGTTGCCGTCCATCACGCACGCGACATGGCGCGGCCCGCGCCCCGTCCGCGTGGCGGCGCCCTCGTACCCGGCCGTCATGGCCCCCCTTCCGGACCGCCGAGAGGCCCTGCCCGATGGACCGGAACGGCGTACCGGCATCCGGAGCGCTCATCGGATGATCACAAGCAGGGTGCCAGCCGGGACGGGCGCCGGGGCTGGATTCGGGGCGTCATTCACCCGTAGAACGGGCGCCCGAGCGGCGCCCCTCGCGCGTCCAGCCCCCACGCGCCCGACCCCGCCCCGCACGCCCCCGGTACGCGCCCGGCCCCGGACCGTACACGGTCCGGGGCCGGGTCACGCACGTGAGGACTCGCTCAGCCCAGCAGCTCCACCTCCGCCACGCGCGGCGCCGCCGTGTCCGTACCGCCGCCGTCCGGCACGATCCGGTAGTGCGCGTACGTCCCCGGCCGCGCGACCGAGAACACGCGCGTCTGCTGGTCGTACGCGAAGGACTCGCCCCCGCGCTTGTCCAGGTCACGCCACGAGGTCCCGTCCGTCGAGCCCTGGAGCACCCAGCCGCTCGGCGCCTTGGCCCGGTCGGCCGACGTGAGCGTGTACTGCACCGCCTTCACGGCCTTGCCGACGGGCAACTCGTCCTGCGTGAGCGGCCCTTCGGTCGCCGAGGTGTTGTCCGTGAGCGGGCCCTGACCATCCAGGAGCGTGTCCGAACGCGGCGTCGCGACCGCGTCGCCCCGCGTCAGCGAGCTCGGCCCCGCGTTCTTCCCGCTGCCCCACGACGAGGGCTTCGGGCCCATGACGAACTCCAGGGTGCCGCCCTTCGACACGGCGTCGCTCGGGAGCGCCGTCGAGTCGTACTTCTTGCCGTTGAGGCGCACGCTCTGCACGTAGATGTTCTTCGCGCTGTTGCCGTGCGCCGTGACGGTGAACTTCTTGCCGTTCTCCAGGCGCAGCGTCGCCTTCGTGAAGAGCGGCGAGCCGATCGCGTACTCCTGACCGCCCATCACGAGCGGGTAGAAGCCGAGCGCGGAGAAGAGGTACCACGCCGACTGCTCGCCGTTGTCCTCGTCGCCGTGGTAGCCCTGCCCGATCGAGCTGCCCGAGTAGAGCCGGGAGAGGACCTCGCGGACCTTCTCCTGCGTCTTGTACGGCTGCCCGGCCGCGTCGTACATGTACGCGGCGTGGTGCGCGACCTGGTTGCTGTGCCCGTACTGGCCCATGCGGACATCGCGCGCCTCGGTCATCTCGTGGATGACACCGCCGTACGAGCCCGTGAACTCGGCCGTCGCCGTCTCGGGGGTCGAGAAGTACGTGTCGAGCTTCTTCGCAAGCCCGTCACGCCCGCCGTAGAGGTTCGCGAGACCGTGCGAGTCCTGCGGCGCGGTGAACGCGTACCCCCAGCCGTTCGTCTCGGTGTAGTCGTACCCCCACACGCGCGGGTCGTACTGGTCCGCCGGGAGACGCCAGGACCCGTCCTCCTTGCGGCCCTGGAAGAAGCCCGCGTCCTTGTCGAACATCTTGACGTAGTCCTGCGCCCGGTTGAGGAAGTACTCGGACTCCTCCTTGTAGCGCTTCTCGCCGGTCTTCTTGTACAGCGCCTCGCCCATGCGGCCGATGCCGTAGTCGTTGACGTAACCCTCCATCGCCCACGACATGCCCTCGCCCGTGTCGGTCGAGGTGTAGCCGAGGAACGGCGAGGTCTTCATGCCCTTGCGGCCCACGCCCGAGGACGGCGGCACGACGGTCGCGTTCTTGACCGCCGCCTCGTACGCCGCCTTCGCGTCGAAGTCCACGCCCTTCGTGTACGCGTCGGCGAAGGCCACGTCCGACGACGTCCCGGTCATGAGGTCCGCGTACCCCGGCGAGGACCAGCGCGAGATCCAGCCGCCGTCCTTGTACTGCTGCACGAAGCCGTCGACGAGTTCCCCCGCCTTCTTCGGCGTCAGGAGCGAGTAGGCGGGCCAGGTGGTGCGGTACGTGTCCCAGAAACCGTTGTTGACGTAGACCTTGCCGTCCACGATCTTGGCGCCGGTGTGCGTCGCCGTGTCCGGGTCCGGCATCTTCGAGAACGGGCTCGCGTACTGGTACTTCGGCTTCGCCGCGGTCCCGGTGTTCTCGAAGCCCGAGTTGGGATACAGGTAGAGCCGGTACAGGCTGGAGTACAGGGTCGTGAGCTGGTCCTGGCTCGCGCCCTCGACAGTCACGGTGCGCATGATCTTCTCCCACTGCGCCCGTGCGGCGTCGCGCACCGCGTTGTAGCTCTTGCCCGCGGGGATCTCCCGGTCCAGGTTCGCCTTCGCCTGGTCGACGCCGATGAGCGAGGTCGCCAGACGCAGCGTCACGGTGCGGTCGTGCCCGGCGTCGAAGCGCAGGTAGCCCTTCACCCCGGTGGAGTCGCCGCCGGTGACCTTCTTGTCGAAGGTCCCGTACACGAAGAGCCGCGTGGCCCCCGTCGAGAGGCCGCTCTTGACGTCCGAGTAGCCCGTGATGGTGCCGTGCTCCTTGTCGAGCGTCAGCCCGCCCTGCTCCGAGACGTTGTCGAAGATCACGGAGGCGTCGTCACCGGGGTAGGTGAAGCGGAGCGCCGCCGCGTGGTCGGTCGGGGTGACCTGGGCGCGCAGTCCGTTCTCGTACTTCACCGCGTACTCGTACGGCTTCGCGGACTCGTTCTCGTGCCGGAAGGGCAGCGCGCGCTCGGTGCGTCCGGTCGGCGGCGTGCCGGCGGCGAGCGAGGGCATGACCTGGAAGGTCTGCCGGTCGCCCATCCACGGGCTCGGCTCGTGGCTCGCCGAGATCGCCTGCATGGTCGGCAGGTTGTCGGAGTTGTTGGAGCGCGCGTAGTCGTACAGCCAGCTCGTGGAGCCCGCGTTCGTGACCGGGGTCCAGAAGTTGAAGCCGTGCGGCACGGCGGTCGCGGGGATGTTGTTGCCGCGCGAGAAGTCACCGCTGGAGTTGGTGCCGCGCGTCGTCAGCGCGTAGTCGGAGAGGTAGGGCTTCGGCCGCGGCGCGGCCTGCTCCTTGACACTGATGTCGTCGACCCAGCCCCGGAAGGCGTCCGGCCCCTTGTCCGCGTCGTACCCGAGGAGCACGCGGTCGATCGTCTTGCCCGCCGCGACGCTCCCGATCCGCGCGCTGCGGTCGTTCCACTGGTTGACGTACAGCGCCTTCGACGCGCCCTGGCCCTGCGGGCTGAGCCGGAAGCCGAGCTGGTCGACGGCGTTCAGATCGCTCAGGTACGTACCGTCCGTGAAGGCCAGGTCCACCGCGACGTACGTCGCCGGGTAGTCGAGGTCCGTCGCGGGGAGCGAGGGGAAGATCTTGTACGAGAGCGTCGTGTCCTTGCGGACCTTCACGTTCACGTCGAAGACCTTGTTGTACGCGTACCCGCGCCCCTTCGAGCGGTGCGTGCCCGAGTAGCGCAGCGCGTGCGTCCCCGTGAAGCCCGCGCCCGCCTTCGCGGTCGGCGAGCCGCTCGGGCCGTGGTCGACGAGCGTGCTCATGTCCTTCGGCGGCGTGGGATCGGTCCCGCCCGTGGAGAGCTGCACCTCGGCGAGCTGGGTCGCGTCCGAGGCGCCGTTGTTCGCGGTGACCTCCAGGCGGTAGTGCGCGTACGCGGCGGGCGCGCCGCCGATCTCGTACGTCTTCGACTGCGCACGCCCGGTGAACTTCTCGCCCGCGCGCGTGTCGAGCGTCTTCCACTCCTTGCCGTCCGCGGAACCCTGGAGGGTCCAGTCACGGGGGTCGCGCTCGTCGTGGTCGTTGGCCGAGACGAGGGCGTACCGCGTGACGGGCTGCGGGGCGTCGAGGTCGAACTCGGCCCAGCCCTTGTTCTCGAAGGTCAGCCACTTCGTGCCCGGCAGGCCGTCCGCGAGATTCGCCGCGACCTCCCCGCCCGCGGTGTTCTCCGCGCTCGCCCGCACGGCCGTCACATGGTCCGTGACGTTGCCGGGGATGCCGGAGCTGTAGGCGCCGTCGACGCCCGAGCGGCGCGGCGTGCCCGAGGCGTCGGTGTCGGCGGTGCTGAGCCAGTCGGGCGCGCTCTGGCCGTCCTCGAAGGAGGAGGCGAAAGCGGTCTGCGGGCGGTGCGCGGCCTCGCGGGGCGCGGCGACGGCGCCCTGGGCCGTCCCCACCAGCAGCAGCGCCGCCGCCCCGAGGACAAGGCCCCCGGATCTGCGGCGCGAGGGCGGTCTGCCCCCTCGGAACGTCCTGGACAAGGACCCGTGCGGCATCGGATCGTCCTCCCCGGCTCCGGGACACGGCCCGGAACCCTTCTGTGACAACGTTGTCAGGCCCCTGTGCGGGGTCCGGCCCACCAGTAGGTCCCGGAGGGGGGTGCGGAATCAAGAGGCTGGACGGGCGGAAGTGAAGCTTGGCGTGAAAGCGACGGCGGAGCGGGTCCTGCGCAGGGCGGCGTCTCGTGGCGGATGCGGGCCCGGGGAAGGGGGCGCAGTCTGGAGACAGGTGCCGCGAAGGATGCCTGCGTGCGTGTGCACGGGCCCCGAGCGGGCACCGGACCGTACGACAACCGCACGCGAGCGGCCCCGGCGGCGTACCACGGGGCGGAGAAAGCTCCCGGGGCAGGCCGCCCCGGCCGTCCCCTCCCGTACCGCCGCAGTTGGCCGGAATCAGGTGATCACGCGATGAAGGCACTCGTCTACGAAGGCCCCCACCAGGTGGCGGTCGAAGACGTACCCGACGCCCGGATCGAACGTCCGACGGACGTGCTCGTCCGCGTCACGTCCACCAACATCTGCGGCTCCGATCTGCACATGTACGAGGGCCGCACGACGATGGAGCAGGGCCGCATTCTCGGCCACGAGAACCTCGGCGTCGTCGTGGAGACCGGCGAGGGGGTCTACGGCGTCCACGTCGGCGACCGCGTCTGCCTGCCCTTCAACATCGGCTGCGGCTTCTGCGAGAACTGCGAGCGGGGCTACACGGGCTTCTGCCTCTCGGTCGACTCCGACACGCCGGGCGGCGCCTACGGCTTCGCGGCGATGGGCTCCTACGCGGGCGGCCAGGCGGAGTACCTGCGGGTTCCGTGGGGCGACTTCAACTGCCTCGTCCTGCCGGAGGACGCCGCCGAGAAGGAGAACGACTACGTGATGCTGGCGGACATCTTCCCGACCGGCTACCACGCGACCGAACTCGCGGGCGTCTCCCCGGGCGAGTCCGTCGTCATCTACGGCGCGGGGCCCGTCGGCGTCATGGCCGCCTACTCGGCCGTCCTGCGCGGCGCGAGCCAGGTCCTCGTCGTCGACCGGCACCCCGACCGGCTGCGGCTGGCCGAGGCCGCCGGAGCGATCCCGGTCGACGACAGCAAGGGCGAGCACGTCGAGGAGATCCTGGAGCGCACGGGCGGCGGCGCCGACCGGGGCTGCGAGTGCGTCGGCTACCAGGCGCACGACCCGCAGGGCCACGAGAAGCCCGAGTCGACGATGAACGATCTCGTCGCCTCGGTGCGCGCCACGGGCGGCATCGGCGTCGTCGGCGTCTTCCTGCCGCAGGACGAGGGCGCCCCGACGGAGCTGACCCGCGAGGGCAAACTGCCCTTCGACTTCGGCCAGTTCTGGTTCAAGGGCCAGAGCGTCCGGACGGGCCAGGCCAACGTCAAGGCGTACAACAGGCAACTCGCCCAGCTCATCCACCACGACCGCGCCCACCCCTCCTTCCTCGTCTCGCACGAACTCCCCCTCGCCGAGGCCCCGGAGGCGTACCGCAATTTCGACGACCGCGAGCCGGGCTGGACGAAGGTGATCCTGAAGCCCTGAACGGGGTACCCGGCCCGGGACCGACGAACGACAGAGGTGAGCACGATGCCCGCAGGCTCCAACCGCAAGCGTGAGCGGCAGTACGAGCACATCAAGGACAGCGAGAAGCAGCACGGCGCCTCCGAGGGCCGGGCCGAGGAGATCGCCGCGCGGACCGTGAACAAGGAGCGGGCGCGCTCCGGCGAGTCCCGTACCGCGAGCAAGGTCTCCACGCGTGACCCGAAGTCGGCCTACGAGCGCGGTGGGGAGCGCTCGCACAGCGGGGCCGAGGGGCCCACGCGCGACCAGCTCTACGAAGAGGCCAGGAAGAAGAACGTCAAGGGCCGTTCCTCGATGAACAAGCAGGAACTGCGCAAGGCCGTCGGCCGCTGAGCCGGCCCGAGGAGAGGAGCGTCATGGCGGAGAACACGCCCGACCTCAGCGGGCACAAGGTGCTCGCCGTGGTCACGAACTACGGCGTCGAACAGGACGAACTCGTCGTTCCCGTGCAGCACTTGCGCGACGCGGGGGCCGAGGTGACCGTCGCGGCGACGAAGGACGAGCAGATCCGGACCCTCGTCGGGGACAAGGACCCCGGCAAGGCGGTGGAGCCCACGGCGAAGCTCGCGGACATCGACCCGGGGCAGTACGCGCTGCTCCTCGTCCCCGGCGGCACGCTCAACGCCGACAGCCTGCGCCTGGACGAGGACGCCCTGCGCATCGCCAGGGACTTCACCTCCGGCGGCCGCCCGGTCGCCGCGATCTGCCACGGCCCGTGGCTCCTCGTGGAGACGGGCGCGGTCAAGGGCAAGACCCTCACCTCGTACCCCTCGCTGAGGACCGACATCACGAACGCGGGCGCGGCCCAGTGGGTCGACAAGGAGGTCGTCCGCTGCGACGCGGAGGGTTTCACCCTGATCACCTCCCGCAACCCGGGCGACCTGGACGCCTTCCTGCGCGAGACCGACGCGGTACTGGCGGCGGCCTGAGGCGGGGCCGGGCGGCCTGATTCCGGCGCGGCCGGGAGACGGTTCGGGCGGTCAGGAGCCGGGCCGGGTGGTCAGGAGCCCGTCCGGGCGGAAGGGAGCGCGGGCACTCACGGGTGCCCGCGCTCCCTCGCGCGTGTGCTTCCTCGCCCGTGCGGTTCCGCGTGCTCCCTCGCGTGTGCGGTTCCGCGTGCTTCCCCGCGTGTGCGGTGAAGTGCCGCGCCTATCCCAGCCATTCCGTCAGCACGCCCTCGCGGTCCTCCCCGAGCCGCGGCGACGGGGCCGCCTCCGTCGCCGGGGCGTCCGTGCCGAAGCGGACCGGCTGGCGGAGGTAGGGGGTGGGGCCGAGGACGGGGTGGGTGAAGCTGCCGAGGACGCCGCGCTCGCGGATCTGCTCGCTCCCCAGCGCCTCCTCCAGGTCCCACAGCGGCGCGCAGGGAACGCCGGCGGCGCGGGCCTCCGCGAGCGCCGTTTCCGTCGTCCGGGCGCGGGACCACTCCTCGGTGATCTCCTGGAGGGCCGGAAGGTGCTCGGTACGGGAGGTGTCGTCCCGGAAGCGGGGGTCGGCGGGCAGACCGGCATGTCCGACGAGCGTCGCGAAGCGGGCGAAGACGCCGTCGCTCGCGACCGCGAGGGCGATGCTGCCGTCCGCCGTCGGGTACGTGTCGAACGGCGAGGAGACCGGGTGCCGGTTGCCGACCCGTCCCGGGAGCGCGCCGGTCGCGGTGAGCAGGCTCAGCGAGGTGACCTGGAGGGCGACGAGCGCGTCGAACATCGCGACGTCCACGTACCGGCCCCGCCCCGTGCGCTCGCGCGCGAAGAGCGCCGAGCCGATCGCCCACGAGGCGAAGATCCCCGCCACGAGGTCGCCGAGGGATTCGCCGACGCGCGTCGGACCGCCCTGCGGTGTGCCCGTCCCCGCCATGAGCCCCGACATCGCCTGCACGATGAGGTCGTACGCGGGCGCCTCGCGCAGGGGCCCGCTCTGCCCGAAGCCGGAGATGCTCGCGTACACGAGGCGCGGATTGCGGGCCCGCAGGGTCTCCTGGTCCACGCCGAGCCGCGCCGCGACCCCCGGCCTGAAGTTCTCCACGACCACGTCGGCCCGCTCGGCCAGCCGCAGCAGGAGCGCGTGGTCCGCGGGGTCCTTGAGGTCGAGGGCGAGACTGCGCTTGCCCCGGTTGAGCTGCGCGAAGTAGACGCTCTCGCCCTCCTTGAAGGGGCCGAGGTGCCGCGCGTCGTCGCCGTGCGGGGGCTCGATCTTCACGACGTCGGCGCCGAGGTCGGCGAGCAGCGCCGTGCAGTACGGGCCCGCGAGCACCCGGCTCAGGTCGAGGACACGCAGGCCCTGGTAGGGGAGGTCGTCACGGGGCGGCGTCATCGGGAGCCTTTCGTACGGCGGACTGCGTTCCGTCGGGACGTTAGGCGCGGCACCGTGACCCCCGCGAGGTGCGTGTGCACAAGGAAGTCGGTGGGTGTTGTGCGTGCGCACCTTGGCCGCCTGCTGTGCGGCGGCGCCCAATGGAGCGGTCGGGGCCCCGTTCCCGGCACGTACCGCCCGTACCACCGAGGAGCACCGCACCATGGCGCACACCGCAGCCCAGGACCCCGCCCCCGAGGCGCCGACGTACGAACTCTCCGAGCTGCACCAGGAGTTCAGGGCAGCGGCGCGCGACCTCGCGAGGAAGGAACTCGCCCCGCGCTCCGCCGAGGTCGACGAACGGGGCGGCTTCCCGCACGACACGTACGCGATCCTGACCGCCGCGGGGCTGCACGCTCCCGGCATCCCCGAGGAGTACGGGGGCGACGGGGTCGACGCGCTCGCCGCCGCGATCGCCGTCGAGGAGGTCGCCCGCGCCTGCGCCTCCTCCTCGACGATCCTCACCTCGAACAAGCTCGGCGTCACGCCGCTGCTCCTGCACGGCACCGAGGAGCAGAAGCGCCGCTACCTGCCCGAGGTCGCCGCGGGCGAGGCGCTCATGGCGTACGCGATCAGCGAGCGCGAGGCGGGCAGCGACGTGGCCGCGATGCGCTGCCGCGCCACCGAGGACGGTGACGGGTGGGTCCTCGACGGCGTGAAGACCTGGATCACCTCGGCGGGTGTCGCGCGCTACCTCATCGTCTTCGCCGTCACCGACCCGGGCGCCGGTTCGCGTTCCGTCTCGGCCTTCGTCGTGCACGCCGACGATCCCGGCATCACCTACGGCGAGCCCGAGCGCAAGATGGGCCTCAAGGGCTCGGTGACACGCGAGGTCTACTTCGACCGCACCCGCGTCCCCGCCGGCCGGCTCCTCGGCGAGCGCGGCCGGGGCATGCGCGTCGCGCTCGGCACGCTCGACCACACGCGCGTCTCGATCGGCGCCCAGGCCCTCGGCATCGCGCAGGGAGCGCTCGACTGCGCCGTCGACTACGTCAAGGAACGGCGGCAGTTCGGCCAGGCGATCGCCGACTTCCAGGGCGTGCGCTTCATGCTCGCGGACATGGCCGTGCGGGTCGAGTCCTCCCGCCAGATGGTGTACGCGGCGGCGGCCCGCTCCGCGAGCCGGGCCCCCGACCTCACGTATTTCGGCGCGGCGGCGAAGTGCCTCGCGTCCGACACGGCCATGGCCGTCACGACGGACGCGGTCCAGCTCCTCGGCGGCTACGGCTACACGCGCGACTTCCCCGCCGAGCGCATGATGCGGGACGCGAAGATCACGCAGATCTACGAGGGCACGAACCAGATCCAGCGGGTCGTGATCGCGCGACAGCTGCTCGGCAAGTAGCCGGGGGGGTACGGGGGCGGGCCGCGAGGGGCCGGGTGCTGAGGGATTGGCCGGACGGGGCCGGCGCGGCGGGATCTGCCCGGACGGGGGGCTACGGGGCCGGGCTCCGTTCAGCCGGTGGCCTCGCCGCCCGCCTCGCGCGCGTGCAGCGCGAGCCACAGCTCCATGCGGTCGTCGAGCCGGTCCAGGGAGCGCCCGGTCAGCTCCTCGATGCGGCGCAGGCGGTGGCGCAGGCTGTTGCGGTGCAGGGTGAGCGCCTCGGCCGTGGGGGCGGGGCGGGCGTCGTGGGCGAGGTAGGTGCGCAGGGTGCCCAGGAGTTCGCCGCCGTGCTCGGCGTCGTACCGGAGCAGCGGCGCGAGCACCGTGTCGCTCAGCTCGCGCAGCGGCAGGTCCAGGTTGCCGAGGAGCAGCCCGGTCAGGCTCAGCGGCGCCGCCGTGCGCACCCCCGTACCGGTGCTCCCCGCCTGGCGGGCCTCGAACCAGCCGAGCCTGAGCCCCGCGACGCCCGGGCGCCGGGCGCCGACCCCGACCCGTACCCCCGGACCGGTCGCGCGCAGCCGCTCCAGGACGGTGTGCGCGGTGGCGTCGGCGTCGACGCCCTCGGGCACGAAGACCGCGACGCTGTCCTCGACGAGCGCGGTGGGCAGCACGTCGCCGCCCCGGTCCAGGAGCGGGCCGAGCGTCCACGGCAGGGCGCGCAGCCGTGCGGGCCCGGCGGGGACGCGGGCGAGCACGACGGCGTGCGGGGCCGCGGGGTCGATGCCGTGCGCGGCGAGGCGCCGCCGGGCCTCGGCGTCGGGCACCGTGCGGTGCACGACGTCCTCGACGACCTGGCCGAGCAGCTCGCGGCGCCCGGTGAGCACGGCCTGCTGCCTGGCCACTTCCAGACCGAGGACGGAGGCGGCGAAGGAGAGCAGATCCTGCCTGGCCGTGGCCCGCTCGGTCGCGAGCCGCGCCACGGGAGCGCCGTCGACGGTGATGGGCGTACCGGACGTACCGGGCGTACCGGGGGCCGGGCCCTCCGGGGCCGCCGGATACCGTGCCAGGAGGCGGCCGTCCGGCGCGGTGACGGAGACGGCACCCGCGTCGAGGTGCCCGTGCAGCCGCCGCAGCAGCCCGGGCAGCCCGCGCCCGGAGAGCAGCTCGCGCAGCAGGGCGTCCTGCACGTCGGCGGTACGGCGCACCTGCGCGTACCGCTCGGCGAAGACCCGGTCCGCGACCCAGCGGCTGATCTGCACGAACGGCACCTCGACGGGGGAGCCGAAGAGCGCGAGCCCCGCGTGCTCGGCCCGCTCCACCACGTGGCCGGGCACCTCCTGGTGCACGAGCCCGGTCCCGAACCCGAGACCGGCGACGGGGAGCGCCGCGAGCCGGTGCAGCAGGTCGTCCCACTCGCCCGGCGAGCGCTCCAGCATGCCGGTGGTGAGCATCAGCTCCCCGGCCCGCAGGAACGGCAGCGGATCGGGCAGCTCGGTCGTCGCGACCCAGCTGATCGCGCGCGGGCCCTCGTGGCAGTGCGAGGTGAGCGGGCGCAGGCGCAGGGCGGGGTCGGCGAGAAGGTCGGTGAGCAGGGCTGACACGTCTTACATAGTGACGGAAAAGGGCCGGAGTATTGACATCCATTCAACAATCCCTAGCCTGAATGAAAATATTTATCCCTTGCCGCGCATCTACTCAGCGCCACGTCCTTGCGCCGACCGTCACAGGAGCCCGCTCATGTCAGCTCCCCATTCCACCGGCACCACCCCGCCCCCCGCCCCCGAACCCGGCGGCGGTCTCGTCGAACGCCGTTCCATCGAGGCCGTCCCCGACGCCGAGCGGCACGGCCGCCCGTTCAGCCAGTTCACGCTGTGGTTCGGCGCCAATCTCCAGATCACCGCCGTCGTGACGGGCGCGCTCGCCGTCGTCCTCGGCGCCGACGCGTTCTGGTCGCTCATCGGCCTGCTGCTCGGCAACCTCCTCGGCGGCGGCGTCATGGCCCTGCACTCCGCACAGGGGCCACGCCTCGGACTGCCGCAGATGATCTCCAGCCGCGCCCAGTTCGGCGTGTACGGGGCGATCGTCCCGCTCGTGTGCGTCGTCGTGATGTACGTCGGCTTCTTCGCCAGCGGCACCGTCCTCGCGGGGCAGGCCGTGGGCCACCTCACCCACCTCGGCGACGTCACGGGCATCGTCGTCTTCGCGTTCGCCACCGCGCTCACCGCCGTCATCGGCTACCGCGTGATCCACCGCCTCGGCCGCGTCGCGAGCGTCGTCGGCGCCCTCGCCTTCCTCTACCTCGGCATCCGCCTCCTCCAGCGCGCCTCGCTCGGCGACCTCCTCGGGGACCACTCCTTCCACCTCCCCGCCTTCCTCCTCGCGATCTCGCTCTCCGCCTCCTGGCAGCTCGCCTTCGGCCCGTACGTCGCCGACTACTCCCGCTACCTGCCGCGCGACACCTCGCCGCGCGCCACCTTCTGGTGCACGCTCGGCGGCACGGTGCTCGGCTCGCAGTGGTCGATGGCCTTCGGCGCGCTCGCGGCGGCGGCCTCGGCGGGTGCCATCGCGGGCGACGAGGTCGGCTACGTCGTCGGGCTCGGCGGAACCGGGATCATCGCGTCCGTCCTGTACTTCGTGATCGCGCTCGGCAAGCTCACCATCAACGTGCTCAACACGTACGGCGGGTTCATGTCCGTCCTCACCGGCGTGACCGGCTTCCGCGCCCAGCGCACCCTGAGCCAGCGGGGCCGCGCCGGATACGTCCTCGCGATCATGCTCGCCGGGACGATCGTCGCGCTCCTCGGGCGCGGCAACTTCCTGGACTCGTTCTCGACGTTCCTGCTCTTCCTGCTGATCTTCTTCACGCCGTGGAGCGCGATCAACCTGGTCGACTACTACGTCATCGCCAAGGAGCGGTACGACCTCCCGGCGCTCTCCGACCCGAACGGCCGCTACGGCGACTGGCGCTGGCGCGCGATCATCACCTACGTCGTCGGCATCCTCATCCAGCTCCCCTTCATCTCGACCGAGTTCTACACGGGCCCGCTCGTCGACCCGCTCGGCGGCGCCGACATCTCCTGGATCATCGGCCTGGTCGTCCCGGCGGTCCTCTACGGGGTCCTGGCCCGCGGCGACCGCGCGGCCCGCGTCCCCGAGAAGATGATCTGGGGCGACCTGGACAGCCCGTCGGAACCGCCGCGTGCCGCGACGCCGGGGGACGCGGCGGCACTGGCAGGCGAGGCGAGGGCCTGAAACCTCCGCCCCGCCGCAGCGGAACACGAGCGCCCCCCACGCGAAGTCCTACCGGACCGGAGAAACCCCCCGCGCGCCGGGGGCGCCGCCCGGCGGCGTGGCGCGGGAGCCGCAGGCCACGAGCGACGCGAGCGCGATCAGCAGCGCGCTCGTCCACAGCGGCCCGCGAGGCCCGGCGGCCGTGGTGAG
>NZ_JAAGLR010000310.1 GCF_010548245.1 Streptomyces sp. SID11385 | reverse complement strand
TGCGCCACGGCGGTGCGGCGCGGAGGCGAGGCCCTGCGCGACCGCGCCGAGCGCACCGCGCGTGCCGCGCTGCCGCAGAGCTGGCGCACCGAGACATCCGCTGGCCCGGCCGGACCCGGCGAGCCCGTGTCGCCCGACGCGAACACCGCGCTCGCCCTCCTGCGCGTCGAGACGCCCAACATCGTCGTCGCCATCGCCCTCGCCCGCGACTTCGGCCACCCCGACACGGCCCTCGCCCTGGGCCGCGCGCTGTGGCCGGTGCAGCTCAAGTCCGGTTACTGGGACGAGACGCTGCCCGCCATGCGGGCCCTCGCCGTGCTCGCCGACGAGTACCGCCCCGGGACGGAGGAGGCGGCGTCCGTGCACTTCCAGCTCGCCCACTGCCTCGGCCAGCTCGGGTGCTACGCGGAGGCCCGGGCAGCGGCCGAGGCCGCCCACGCGCACGAGGAAGCGGCGGGCCACCTGCGCGGCCAGGCGTCCGCCGTCGAGTACGTGGCCCTCCTCCACCTCTACGAGGGGCAGGCGGAACCCGCCCAGGAGCGGCTGGCCGCTGCCGCCGCCCTCTACGACCGCATCGGCCCGCAGGACCGGGGCGCCCGCGATCTGCCCCGCGCCCGTGCCCTCCTCACCCGCCACCAGGGCCGGGCGCTGTGGCTGCGCGGGCAGCTCGTCGAGGCGCGGGCCGAGCAGGAAGCGGCTCTCAACCGCTTCGTGGAGCTGGGGGACGACGCGAACCGGGCGAAGACGCTGTCGGAGCTGGCCGAGACCCTGCACACGCTGGGCCGCACGGAGGACGCGCTCACCCGCATCGAGGAGGCCGAAGAGCTGCTGGGAAGCGAGGAACACGCGCGCAGGGCCTTCCTCGCCACGCTGCGGGAGCGGGTCACGGGGGCGGCCGGCTGAGGGTTGCGGGAGTGATGAGGGCGGCCGGCCGATGTTTCACGTGAAACATCCCGTCCGGGCATCGAGTTGCAGGCTTCGCGATGTTTCACGTGAAACATTCCTCTAGGGCCGGTGGAGTGATGTTTCACGTGGAACATCCCTCTCCCGCGCCACCCGCACCACGTGCTCGCCCGCTCCCGTCTCCAGCCGCAGGCTGACCCCGCGGGGCGGGATGCGGCGGCCCGCACCCAGCCAGGCGTGGACCGCTCCCGCGTACGCCGCCGGGTCCGCGTCCGCACCGGGGCCCGCCGTGAGGCGGAGCAGGCCCGCACGGCGGGAGCGGACCGTACAGGAGTGGCGGCCGTCCACGTAGACCGCGAGGCCGCAGTGGGGGTACGCGCCCAGGATGTCGGCCGTCCAGCGCGCGGGGCTGCCCGTGCGCGGGTCGTCGGGCGGGCCCTCGCGCACGATGATGTCGGCGAGGTCGAGTTCGGCGGGATCGCGTGTGTCCTCGTACACGCACAGGTGCGTGTCCTCCTGGGCCCCGTACGGCACCTCGGTGGTGCGCTCCACTCGTATGCGCCGCCCCCGCGCGAGTGTCCGGACGCGCAGCGGCGCGGTGCGGCGGACGGGCTCGTACGGGGGGAGCGCGAGCGGTTCGAGGAGCGCGGGCCACGGCGGTTCGGGGAGGCCGAGGAGCGCGTAGAAGTGCGCGCGGAGGAGGGCGGCGGCCCGGCCCGGCGCCGAGGTAACGAAGGCCGCGGGCTCGGGCAGCGGGCGGTGGGCGGTGAGGAGTGCGTCCACCTGCCGTACGAGAGGGGCCTCGGTGTCGAGGCGTCGCGCCTCGGTGACGAAGCGGGCGAGCGGGGCTTCCGGGTCGAGGCGTTCCGTGCCGCTCGCCGCGAGCAGGACCGGCAGGCCGAGGGCGGCGGCGTAGTAGCTGACGGCGCCGAAGTCGCCGAGCACCGCGTCCGCCGCGAGCAGCGCTTGGCGCCAGTGGCGGACGGGGTCGATGAGCGCGAGCCCTGATCTGCGGGCGCGGTCGAGCCAGGCGCGGATCTGGCCGGGGCCGTGCCCGTACCAGATGTTGGGGTGGAGCACGGCGGCGAGGCGGTAGGAGTCGGCGGGGAGTTCGGCCGCGAGGCGGGGCAGGAGGGCGGGGAGCAGGTCGGTGCCACCGCTGCCGAAGAGGCCCTCCGGGTTCCACGTGGAGTTGAGGACGAGGAGTCGCTGGCCGCGCCGGACGCCGAGGGCACGGCGGAAGCGGTCACGGTACGGGCGGGCCGCGAGCATCCGGTCGTAGCAGGGGTCACCGGCGAGCACGGCGGCGCCCAGCGCCTCGGGGCAGGCGCGCGCGAGGCGCTCGCGCTGCTCGGGGTGAGAGAGGACGAGGCCGTCCACGTACGGTGCTCCGTCGGCGAGCAGCCAGTCCGGCGAGAGGCCGAAGGTCGGCTCGGGGCCTTCGGCGCCGGGGCGTGGGAGGCGTTTGGTGTAGCCGACGCCGTGCGAGAGCACGCTCAGCCGTCCCGGCAGCGCTTCGAGGCCGCCGCCGAAGCTCGCCGAGACCGCGAGGTCGACGGGTTCGCGTGCCGCCTGCTCCCAGGGCAGTACCGGGAGGCCCCATTCGCGCAGCACCTCCTCGGTGCCGGCCTGGAAGGGCGAGGACCCGGTGTTGGTCACGAGGATCTGGACGCGCAGGTCGTCGTGGAAGAGCGGCAGCACATCGAGCAGCCGGCCCGCCGAGGTGACGTTGTGCACGACGAGCAGCACGCGGCGCTCCACCGCCCGGCTCGTCCAGCGCGCCGCGCCGGCCCCCACCGGCACCCGTATCTCCCGGCCCCCCGCCCCCACGCGCCCTCCCTTCCCCGCCGACGTCAACGTGTGTCCCGCCCCGGCCGAACCGAGTCCCACGACGCCGGGGCACCCTATCGGTCGGCCGAGGCGGCGGGGGTGAGGTCCGCGGTTCTCGTGGCGTGGCACGGAGCGACCGCGACTCCGGGGCCGCCACCGCCCGCCCGCACCGTCCACGCGCGTCGCCCCGCCCTCGCCCCGGCGCGGCGCGCTGCTTGACCGCGAACCGCGGCAGGAGTTGACTGCTCCGCGCAGGCGATGAATCCCGCCGGGGCCCCAGGGGACACCCCCTCGTGGCCCGAACCGCCCTCCCGGGCTGATGGCTTCTGACACGCAGTTGTCGGATTGCCGTGCCCCGAGGAGCGTCGTATGCGGACCGCCGCCACCCCTTCCCGAAGTCCCCCCGGAGCGCGTGCGCTCCGACTCCACCCACGCGTGACCTCCGAAGGGGACCTTCCATGCACTGTTACGAATGCGATGCCGCCGGCCACGAGGCGACCCCAGCCGTCGCCGTGTGCCGGCAGTGCGGGGCCGCGTTGTGCTCCGCCCATGCCCGGACCGGTACGACGCTGCTGCGGCGGGCGGGCGGGACCGGTGGCGTCGTGCGGGCGGTGACGGCCCGCCGGATCACCTGCGGAACGTGCCGCGCGGCGGAGAACTCCTGAAGCCGGCGTCCACCGCGGCCCCCGACTCCCCCACACTCCCGACCCAAGGAACCTCCCCCATGAGTTTCACCGTCGTCTCCCTCGACGCCGTCGAGATCCTCGACTCCCGCAGCCGCCCCACGCTCCAGGTCGCCCTCGGACTCGGCGACGGCACACGCGCCGTCGCGGGCGTGCCCGCCGGGGCGTCGACCGGGACGCGGGAGGCCGTCGAACTGCGCGACGGCGACCCGGGCCGCTACGCCGGGCAGGGCGTGCTCCGGGCCGCCGCGCACGTCCGCGAGGACCTCGCCGGACTGCTCTGCTCGCGCGCCTGGCACTCCCTCGCCGAGGCCGACCGGGCGATGGACGCGCTCGACGGCACGGGCAGCAAGTCCCGGCTCGGCGCCAACGCGATCGTCGGCGTCTCGCTCGCGCTGGCCCGCGCGCTCGCCGCCTCGGCGGGCGTCGAGCCATACACGTACCTCGCCCCCGAAGGCGTCACGCCGCGCCTGCCCGTGCCGCACTTCAACGTGCTCAACGGCGGCGTCCACGCGCCCAACGCGCTCGACTTCCAGGAGTTCATGATCGCCCCGCTCGGCGCGCCCTCGTTCGCCGAGGCGGTCCGCGCGGGCGCGGAGGTCTACGCGGCACTCAAGCGGCTGCTCCACGAGCGGGGGTTCGGTACGGGGCTCGGTGACGAGGGCGGTTTCGCGCCGGACCTCGTCCAGCCCGAGGACGCGCTGCGGCTGCTCGTCCAGGCGATCGGCGACGCCGGGTACCCGTCGGGGCGCGAGGGCGTCGCGCTCGCGCTCGACCCCGCGTCGAGCGAGTTCCGGTAGGAGGACGGCACGTACCGCGTGGCCGGGGAGTCGCTCAGCGGCTCCGACCTGATCACGCGGTACGAGGCGATCGTCGCGGACTTCCCCGTCTGGTCCCTGGAGGACGGGCTCGGCGAGGACGACACGGAGGGCTGGCAGGAGCTGACCCGCCGGCTGGGCTCCCGCGTGCAGCTCGTCGGCGACGACAACTTCGTCACCGACCCCGCGCTCATCCGGGAGGCGATCGCGGCGGGGATCGCCAACGCCGCGCTCATCAAGGTCAACCAGATCGGGACGGTGACGGAGACCCTGGAGGCGATGCGGCTGTGCCGTGAGCACGGGTACGCGGCACAGATCTCGCACCGCTCCGGTGAGACCCCCGACCCCTTCATCGCCGACCTCGCGGTCGCGACGGGCTGCGGGCAGCTGAAGTCCGGCGCCCCGGCGCGCGGGGAGCGGGTCGCCAAGTACAACCGGCTCCTGGAGATCGCCAAGGCACGGCCGGAGCTGGCGTACGGGCCGGCGCGGGGGTGGGAGGAGGGGTAGGGCGTGCGGCTTGGACGGGGCGGCGTTCGGGGGGCGGGGCGAGCGTGGGCGCGGGCCGGGTGAGCGCGCGCGAGGCCGGGCGGGGGCGCGGGGGGGGCCGCCTCGTACCCGTACCCCCGCCCCGCCGTCCCTCAGGCCGCCGGTTCGGTGGCTGCCGAGCGCTCGGCGGCCGGGCGCCTGCGGAGCGTGGGGTCGGTGAGGGCCGGGGGCTGGAAGACCATGTCCATGCGGCCGAGGTCCGTCCCCGGCGGGACGATCGCGTCGATCTCGTCGAGCACGTCGTCGCTCAGCGCGATGTCGGCGCCCGCGAGGAGGTCGTCCAGGTGCGCCTTCGTGCGGGGGCCGATGATCGCCGAGGTCACGCCCGGGTGGGCGAGGACGAAGGCCATGGCCAGGTGCGTGAGCGAGATGCCGGTCTTCTCCGCGAGCGCGATGAGCCGCTCGACGGCGTCCATGCGCCGCTCGTCGCCGAAGTACGAGAACATCCCGCCGCGCCGTCCGTCCGACGCCTGCCCCTTGCGGTAGCGGCCGGTGAGCTGGCCGCCCGCGAGCGGGCTGAAGACGAGCGTCCCCATGCCGTACTTCTCGGCGACCGGCAGGACCTCGCTCTCGATGCCCCGGTCGAGGACCGAGTAGTTGGGCTGCTCGGTGCGGAAGCGCTGGAGGCCGCGCCGCTCGGCGACCCACTGCGCCTCGACGAGGTACGAGGCGGGGAACGACGAGGTGCCGATCGCGCGCACCTTGCCCGCGCGCACGAGGTCGGTGAGCGCCGAGAGGGTTTCCTCGATGTCGGTGTCCGGGTCGGGGCGGTGGATCTGGAAGAGGTCCACGTGGTCGGTGCCGAGCCGCCGCAGCGAGTCCTCCAGGGCGCGCGTCAGCCAGCGCCGCGAGTTCCCCCGCATGTTCGGGTCCTCGCCCATCGGCAGGTGCGCCTTCGTGGCGAGCACGACGCCGTCCCTGCGGCCCTTGAGCGCCTTGCCGACGATCTCCTCCGTCTCGCCCTGCGCGTAGAAGTCGGCGGTGTCGACGAAGTTGATCCCGGCGTCCAGCGCCTGGTGGATGATCCGCACGGAGTCCTCGTGGTCCGTGTTCCCGTGCGCCCCGAACATCATCGTGCCGAGGGCGTAGGGGCTGACCTTCATTCCTGTCCGGCCAAGGGGTCGGTAGTGCATGGTGAAGCTCCTGACAGAAAACGGAACAACGTTCAGTTCGACGATACGGAGCAGTGTTCCGGATTGCAAGCGGTCGGCGTCCGGGCGG
Source organism: Streptomyces sp. SID11385 (assembly GCF_010548245.1). GTDB lineage: Bacteria > Actinomycetota > Actinomycetes > Streptomycetales > Streptomycetaceae > Streptomyces. The sequence continues at coordinate 4,398 of NZ_JAAGLR010000310.1, read as the reverse complement.
GTCACGGGGTGTCGCGACGGTGGGACCACGGCCTCCCTGGCAGCATCCGAGGACCCTGCGGAGAGGCACCTCATGCCTGACGGCCCCCGCCCGCACTGGCTCTTCGGCGACCAGCTCGGGCCCCACTTCCTCGACCCCCGCCACGACGGGCCCGACGCGCGGGCGCCCGTCGTCATGATCGAGGCGCGGGCCGTGCTGCGCCGCCGCGTCTTCCACCGCGCGAAGGCCCACCTCGTCCTCTCGGCGATGCGGCACCGCGCGCGCGAACTGGGCGACCGCGTCACGTACGTACGCGCCGAGACCTACACCGAAGGGCTCCGGCTCGCCTTCGGGAAACGGCGACCGCCGCTCACGGTCTGCCATCCCACCTCGCGGCGCGCGCTCGGTCTCGTCCATCGCCTGGGGGACGTGGAGGTCCTCCCTGCGAGGGGCTTTCTCGTACCTCAGACGGATTTCTCCTCATGGGCGGGGGAAAGGCCGCATGTGCGGCTTGAGGATTTCTATCGCTGGGTACGTCAGCGGCATGACCTGCTCATGGACGGCGAGCGGCCCGCTGGTGGCCGCTGGAACCTCGACCACGACAACCGCGAGCCCCCGCCCCGCGACACCGAGCGGCTCGACGTGCCCGCGCCCTGGCGCCCGCACGAGGACGACATCGACGAGGAGGTGCGGCACGACCTGGACCGCTGGGAGCGCGCGGGCGAGATCTCCTTCGTCGGCCGCGACGGGCCGCGGCTCTTCCCCGCGACCCGCCGCGAGGCCCGCGCCGCGCTGCGCCGCTTCGTCACGCATCGGCTCGCCGGCTTCGGCCCGTACGAGGACGCGATGCTCGCCGCCGACCCCGTACTCAGCCACAGCCTGCTCTCCGCGCCCCTCAACCTCGGGCTTCTCGACCCCGCGGAGTGCGCCGAACTGGCGGAGCGCGCCTACCGCGAGGGCGAGGCGCCGCTCAACTCCGTCGAGGGCTTCGTGCGGCAGATCGCGGGCTGGCGCGAGTACGTGTGGCAGCTCTACTGGCACTTCGGCGAGGAGTACCGCGGGCTCAACGCGCTGCGGCACACCGCCCCGCTGCCCGACTGGTTCCTCTCGCTCGACGCGGGCGCCGTGACCGCGAACTGCCTGTCGACCGTCCTCGCGCAGGTCCGCGACACGGGCTGGACGCACCACATCCCGCGCCTCATGGTCCTCGGCAGCCGTGCCCTCCAGGACGGCTGGGACCCGGCGGCCGTCACCGACTGGTTCCACCGCTGCTTCGTCGACGGCTACGACTGGGTCATGCTGCCGAACGTCCTCGGCATGTCGCAGTACGCGGACGGGGGCCGCATGACGACGAAGCCCTACACCTCGGGCGGCGCCTACGTGCACCGCATGAGCGACCTGTGCGGCCCCTGCGCCTACCGGCCCACCGAGCGCACCGGCCCGCACGCCTGCCCGTACACCGCCGGGTACTGGGCCTTTCTCGACCGCCACCGCGACCGCTTGGAGCACAACTACCGCACGGCAAGGGTGGTGAAGGGACTGGACCGGCTGGGAGACCTGGAGGAGGTACGGGAGGAGGTGGCGGAGCGGGGGGATGGGGCGCCGTGAGGGGGTGGGGGCCGTGAGGGGGCGCGGCCGTGGGTGAGGGGGCGGGGTGGCTGGAACGCGGCGTGACTAGAACGCGTAGCGGACGCGGAGCCAGGGGGCGCGTTCGGCGATCAGGCTTGTCAGCCGTTCCAGGGCTCGCGCCTTGATCCCGTAGGCGTACCGCACGTTCTCCGCACCGTTCTGCGAGCGCTTGGTCTCCTGCGCCTCCGGCTGCCACAGGACGTCCTCGGCACGCGGGTGCCAGCCGAGGTTCACCTCGTGGAGCGCGTTGTTGTGCGTGAGCATGATGACCTCGGCCGCCGCCTGCTCCTTCACGGCGCGCGGCAGCACGTCGTCCAGGTGCGTCAGCAGCTCGGACCAGTCGCGCTGCCAGCCGGGGCGCAGCACGACGGGGGACAGGTTGAAGTGCACCTCGTACCCGGCGTCGAGGAAGTCGCCCGCGGCGGCGATGCGTTCGGCGACGGGGCTCGTGCGCAGGTCGAGGAGGCGGGCGTCGGCGGGCGGCATGAGCGAGAAGCGGATGCGGGTGCGGCCACGCGGCTCGTAGCCGAGCAGATCGGGGTTGACGAATTTGGTCGCGAAGGAGGCTTTGGCGTGCGGCAGTTCACGGAAGGCGGCGACGAGTTCGGCCGTGCTGTCGCACAGCAGCGCGTCCACCGAGCAGTCGCCGTTCTCGCCGATGTCGTAGACCCAGGCGCGGGGATCGCACTGGTTCGGCTCGCGCTTGGGGCCGAGGCGGCGGACGTGGCGGGCGACGGCCGCCGCGATCGCGTCGGTGTTCGTGAAGAGGGTGATGGGGTTCGCGTACCCCTTGCGGCGCGGCACGTAGCAGTACGCGCAGGCCATGGCGCAGCCGTTCGAGGCGCCTGGCGCGATCCAGTCGGCGGAGCGGCCGTTGGGACGGACGGTGAGGCTCTGCCGTACGCCGAGCACGAGCACCTCGGTCTTGATCCGGGTCCAGCGGGCGACGTTCGTCTCCTCGCCGTGCAGCGCGGGGATGCGCCAGTGACTCGCCACCTCGGTCACGGGCACGCCGGGCAGCGCGGCGAGAATCCGCCGGCCTCGTGGCGCGTCGCGGGCGGCGGGCTCGGCGTACACGTGGCGGATGCGGGCCATGCGGCGGGCGCGGGCGCTCGCGCGGAACGGGTGCGGCGGCATCGGGGCGCGGGCGCCGGGGTCCTCCGTCGCCTCGGCCAGGGCGAAGAGCGACTCCTGCCCCTCGGGCGGCGGGAGGGCGGGCATGGCGGGGGTCCCTTCTCGGGTACGGGGTGGGGGGCGTGGGGGTGGGCGTAGTGCGAGGTGGGGGGTGGGGTTCTGCGGGGGGCGTGGCGCGCGTACGGCGGGGTGGGGGTGCGCGTACGAGAAAAGCCTGCCACGCGGGGGTGACAGTGGGCGGCGGGAGGACGTGAGCAGGGCCCGGACCGCCCTCTGTGACACGTCTCACGCCCCTTCGACCGGTCCGGGCGGAATGCCGGAGAGGCCCGCCGTCGCTGGCACCTGTGGCGGGGACCGCGCACCGGTCCTCGCTTCGGCGTGCGCGCGGGCAAGGACGCCCGGCGCGGCCACACCCGTCCACCTTGTTCACGTGGCCGTCCCCAGCCCCCTTCCGGAGGTACCCCCGCCATGCCCTTGGCCCTGCTCGCGCTCGCCGTCGTCGCCTTCGGCATCGGCACGACGGAGTTCGTCTCGATGGGCCTGCTGCCGCAGATAGCCGACGGCGTCGGCGTCTCCGTGCCGCAGGCGGGCAATCTCGTCTCGGCGTACGCGCTCGGTGTTGTGGTCGGCGCGCCGCTCCTCACCGGGCTCGGCGCCCGTATCCCGCACAAGAAGCTGCTGCTCCTGCTGACCGGCCTCTTCGTGATCGGCAACACGGCCTCCGCCTTCGCGCCCGGCTTCGGCACGCTCTTCGCCGCGCGCGTCCTCGCGGGCCTGCCGCACGGCGCGCTCTTCGGCGTCGGCGCCGTCGTCGCCTCACGGCTCGTCGCGCCCGAACGGGCCGCGCGCGCGGTGTCGATGATGTTCCTGGGCCTGACCGTCGCGAACATCGTCGGCGTCCCGGCCGGTACGGCGCTCGGACAGGCGCTCGGCTGGCGCGCCGCGTACCTCGCCGTCGCGGCGATCGGCCTCGTCGCACTCGCCGCGCTCGTCACACTCGTGCCGCACCAGCCGCGCGGCGAGGGCGCGGGCATCGGCCGCGAACTGCGCGCGATGGGCAACCGCCACATCGCGATCATGCTCGCGACGGCGGTCGTCGGCTTCGGCGGCTGCTTCGCCGTCTACAGCTACCTCGTACCGATGCTCACCGAGGTCACGGGCATGGCGGAGTCGTCGACGACGTTCGTCCTCGCGCTCTACGGGGTCGGCATGACGCTCGGCACGCTCGTCGCCGGGCCGCTCACCGACCGCGCCCCGCGCCCCACCCTCTACGGCGGTCTCGTCATCCTGGCGATGACGCTCGCGGCCTTCTACTTCGCGATCCACGTGCTCGCGACGGCGCTCCTGTGCGTCCTGCTGATCGGCGCGGTGGGCTCGCTCATCACGACGCCCGTGCAGATGCTCCTCATGGCGAAGGCCGAGGAGGCGCCGACGATGGCGGCCGCGTCGAACCACTCCGCCTTCAACCTCGCCAACGCGGGCGGCGCCTGGCTCGGCGGCCTCGTCATCTCGGCGGGCTGGGGCTGGACCGCGCCCGCGCTGGTCGGCACGGCCCTCGCGGTCGCGGGCCTCGCGCTCGCGCTCATCGGGGGCCGGATGGACGGCGGCGTGTCGCTGCGCGGCCGTACGAAGGTGGTGGCGACGAGCGCGGCACCG
>NZ_JAAGLR010000281.1 GCF_010548245.1 Streptomyces sp. SID11385 | reverse complement strand
CCCGCCCGGTGGCGGAGGGTGGGGGCACGCTCCGTGGCGCGGAGCCGGAGGGGGTCGCGGGCGGCGGTCCGGTGTCCCAAGACCCGCAGACGGCGGGTCCCGTGACGGGTTCCGCCCCGGCGTCCGGCGGTGGGCGTACGGGGGCCGGGGCGGAGGCGGGGGCCCGCCCGGTGGCGGAGGGTGGGGGCACGCTCCGTGGCGCGGAGCCGGAGGGGGTCGCGGGCGGCGGTCCGGTGTCCCAAGACCCGCAGACGGCGGGTCCCGTGACGGGTTCCGCCCCGGCGTCCGGCGGTGGGCGTACGGGGGCCGGGCTGGAGGCGGAGCCCGGAGCCCGACCGCTGGCCGGTCCCGACGCGGGCCCGGCCCGCACCGGGTCCGACAGCCACGGCCCGGCAGTGGCGAAGTCCGGCACCGACGCGGGCAAGGGCGGGAGCGAGCCGTGGCAGGTCATCCGTAAGCAGCGGCTAGAGCAGATCGCCCGCGAGCAACTCGCGGCGAAGGACACCGCGCCCGCGGGACCGGTGCCCGCGAGGGCGGAACCGGCGGCGGTCACGCCGGGGGCGGGCCCCGAGGGCGTACCGGCCTCGGAGGTCCGTGGTACCGGGGACGGGCCGGTGCCGGACCCCGCGAAGGCGGCGGCGGAGCCGTCCGCGCCGGGAGCCGGTTCCGGTGTCAGGGACAACGCGGGCGGGGGGACTTCTGCCTCGTCCGGCTCCGGCAAGGGCGAGCCGACCCACGTGACGCGCAAGCGCCGCCTGGGCGAGATCGCACGGGGCGAGCTCCGCCCACAGAACTCCGTACGCCCCGAACCGGCCGCCGGGAAGGGCGAGTCGGGGCCCGGCTCGGACGCCGCACGCGCTCCTGAGGTGTCCGCGGAGCCCTCCACCTCGGGCCCGGAGGCCGGGGCCGGCTCCGCCGCAAGGGACAACGCAGGGGGCAAGGGCAAGAACACGGGCGCGGACGGCTCGGTGGAGACCCCTGTCTCGACCCGTGCGGGCAAGGGGGAGCCGGAGCCCGGCGCCGAGACCGCACCCACGCCGGGACACGGCCCGGCGACCACCGAAGCGGGGGCCGAGAGCACGTCCGTCCGCTCTGGTTCGGTGGATGAGGGGGAGTCGTTCCGGATGAGGCCGCCGTCGTACGGGCCGGATGTGGTGGCGCGGTATGAAGCGGTTCGTGGGGGTGGGGTGCGTGGGCAGGGTCGTGGTGCGTGGTTCGAGGCGCCCAGTACGGCGCTCACGAAGGATGGCGAGGGGATTGCCGCGTTCGGGGACGAGGGGATTCGGCTCGGCGGCGCGGAGCCGGCCGCTCCGGCCCGGGGGGCCGGCGACGCTCCCGGTGAGAGTGCGGGCGTGAAGGATGTGGACGGTCCGGTGTCGGGCGAGGGCGCCGACGAGGCCCCGGCCCCGCAGGAGCACTCGGTCACGGAGTCGGTGGGGGGCGAGAGCACGTCTGTCCGTCCTGGTTCGGTGGATGAGGGGGAGTCGTTCCGGATGAGGCCGCCGTCGTACGGGCCGGATGTGGTGGCGCGGTATGAAGCGGTTCGTGGGGGTGGGGTGCGTGGGCAGGGTCGTGGTGCGTGGTTCGAGGCGCCCAGTACGGCGCTCACGAAGGATGGCGAGGGGATTGCCGCGTTCGGGGACGAGGGGACTCGGCTCGGCGGCGCGGAGCCGGCCGCTCCGGCCCGGGGGGCCGGCGACGCTCCCGCCGAGGGCGTGGGCGTGAAGAATGTGGACGGTCCGGGCTCGGGGGAGGGCGCCGGCGAAGTCCCGTCCCCGGAGGAGCACTTGGCCACGGAGCCGGTGGGGGGCGAACAGCCGCCCGCCTGGCGGGGCCAGCGGCAAGAGCGGCTGGGCGAGATCGCGCGTGGCGAGAAGATGACGCCCGGCTCCGGGACTTGGTACTACGAGGGAGACCACACCGCCATCACCCATGGCGGCGAGAAGACGGACCCGTTCTTCGCGGAGGGCACCAGGCTCGGCGGCCCCGACCACGTAAGCCCCCTCGCGCCGGAGGGCTCCGCCCCCGCACCCGTGCACGAGGGCCCGACCACACCTGCGTCCACCTCCGCCGAGGACGTGCCGCAGCCGTCCGCCGCTCCCACCGACCCGGCCGCCGGACCCATGAAGGACGACACCGCCCCCACCTCGGCGGGCGGCCCGCACCCCGAGGCCCAGCCCTCGCGGACACCGACCACGCCACCGGCCACGACGACGCACGAGGGCGAGGTGGCACCTCCCGCGCGGGACAGCGCGCCCGTACGGCCCGTCGCGGACGAGGGGCCCACGCGACCGACAACCGGGGGCGAGCCCGCGCGCGTCCCCGACAACACGGCGGTACGTTCCGGCGCCGGCGAGCCCCGCGCCGCCCGCGACGGGTCCGGGGCCACGCGGACCGCCCCCCAGGGCCCGGCAGCTCGCGGCGAGCGGTCGCAGGGAAGCGCTGCCCAGCAGAACGGTCCCGCGCGAGGCAATGGTCCCGCACGAGACAACGGTCCCGCGCGCGGCGGGAACGCGGCGGACGGACAGACCACGGGTGCGATACGCGGCACGGGCGCGGTTCGCGGCGGGGAGGCTCACCAGCCCGGCACCCACGCCCCCGGCGCCGAGCCGAGCGTGACGCGCCCCCGGGGCGAGACCGGCGAGTACCGGCCGGCTGGTCCCCAGGGCGAGCGGGGCGAGGTACGGACGGTGGGTGCGGGGGGCGTGCGTCCGGCTGGCGAGGAGACGCAGCGGGCGGCGCCTGGCATGCGTCCGGGTGCGGGCCGGGACGTGGAGACACCTGTGCCGGGCCGCCCCGCTGAGGGCGGGGCTGATGGCGGTTCCGTACCGCAGGTGGGGAGGGGAGAAGCGCCTGCGCGGGGTGCCGATGTGGGCGCCGCGCGTCCTGCCCGTGAGGTGTCGCAGGAGGCACCTGCCGCGCGCCCGGGTGGGGACCGGGATACGGGTCCGGCGGCAAAGGCCCCTGCGGCGGACCGCCCCGCCGGGGACCCGGCCGGGGACGGCTCCGCCTCGCACCGTCCCGGGGAAAAGCGTTCCGCGCCCGAACCGGCCACGCGCAAGGAGGAGGGGAAGCCCGTCCTGTCCTCCGGGCGGCCCAAGGACGACGGCAAAGCGCCCGCCAAACCCTTCGTACCGTTCTCGGACAAGGGAGCTGTCGTGGGGGAGGAGGGCGCTCATGATCCGCTGCTCTCCGCCTGGGCCTCAGGCCAGGACAGCGGCACGTCACACGTGTCCGCTGCGGGCGGCTCCCTCGGAGAACGCGCGCCGAAAAAGCCGGTGAAGCCGTTCAGCAGCCCCGGCACTGTACTCGGCACCGGCAAGCTCGACCCCGGCCTCCTCGCCCCGGACCGCCCGGGCACCGGCACCGGCACCGGCAAGGGAGCTGCTCCCGGCGCCGGGCACCGGCCGAGGACGAACACGGGTGCCAACATCGTCGGCTTCGGCGACCTGAACACGCGCCAGACGTCCAGCGGAAATGCAGGCAAGGGGACCGCCCCCGGCGCCAAGCAGCCGAGGGCGAACACCGGCGCCAACATCGTCGGCTTCGGCGACCTGAAGGCACGCCAGACGCCCGGCGGGAATGCGGCGCAGTCCGGTGCCGGTCGGGGGACGTCTGCCTCCAAGCCGCAGAACGGGCTCACCGGCAGCCACAAGTTCGGCAGCCTCGACACCATCCGGGCCAAGGAGGCGGAGGCCGCCGCGAACGGCGGCCACTACGCCTCGTCCGGCGGCGGTGGCGGCGGCCACTCCGCGCCCAAGCCGCCCTCGCGCCCCGGCCGGAGCGGCGGCAACATCCGTACCATCGAGGACATCGGCGGCGGCCAGGAGTGGAACAGCGCCCACGACCCCAGCAATCCCTGGTCCCGGAGCAACAACGGCTCCGGCAACCAGGCGTCCGCCACGACGACCGAACTACTCCATCCCGGCGAGGCCGCCGGTGACACCGCACCGTCCGGGACCGCGGGAGCCTCCTCCGCCCCCGCCGGTTCGGGCGGAGCCCGCTCGGAGAATGAACCGGGCCAGGTGTCCGGCGGCGGCCACTCGGCAGCGGTGGGCAAGTCCGGCGAGGACTCGGCCGGGCCGGCGAATGGCCCGAGCCAGTCTTCGGGCGGCGGTCATGCGGAGACGGGCGGCAAGTCCGGCGAGGGCTCCGGTACGGGTATCGGGGCGGAGTCGGGCGAGGGTTCCGGTACGGCTACCGGATCGGGCGCCGACTCCGGTGAGGCCGCCAGGACGGGTACGGGCCCCGAGGCCCAGTCCGGTACGGGCTCCGCCGGTACGACCGCCCACGGCACGGACGCGAAGTCCGGCGAGCAATCCGCCACCACGGGCGCGGGCGCCGAGACCGCCGACAAGGCTCCCGTTACCCCGGCCACCGCTACCCGTACGGACACGGCCGCGAGGACCAACGTTCGTACGGAGACGGCCGCGACGACCAACACCCGTATGGACACGGCCACGGTGACCAACACCCGCACCGACACCGCTACGGAGACCAACACCCGCACCGACACGGCCACCGAAGCCACCGCCACCACCGGTACCGGCACGCGCTCCGTCGTCACCGGCCGGCCCGCGCGCTCGTCCGCGCGGCCCAGCACGTCCCTACGGACCGAGACCGAGGCCACCTCCGTCGGGGCCACACGCCCCGGCGCACCCGTGAACGCGGACGCGTACTCGGCCCAGGGCGGGAACCCGACTCACGGCTTCACGGGTACGGCGACGGGTGAACCAGACGCGTACACGGGTGATCCGGGCGCGTACACGGGCGATCCGGGTCCGGGGGGTAGTTCCGCCGGGCACGCCGGGCAGGACTACGGAAGCGCCACTGGTACGGGGGGCAACTCGCGCCCGGCCCGCTCCTCCGACGACTACACACCCGCACTGGTCTCGAAGCCGCCCCGGCGTCTGAAGATGGCTCCACCCGTGCGCCACCACGAGCCGCAGGCACCCGGGCAGATCGCGCCGCACACGGCGGAGCCCACCCGCACGGAGACGGTCACCGAGTCCGTCCTGCCCGGAGGAGAGGCGCACACGTCCGCGCCCATGTCACCCTCCCGTACCGGGGCGATCACCGAGACGCCCACCCCGCGCACCGTCGAGCCCGTCCCAGCCGAGACCGTCACCGAGCCCGTCCCCTCGCGCGACACCCCGCAGGCCCCCGCGCCCGCGTCACCCACCCGTACCGAAACGACCACCGCGTCACCCACCGCCACCGAAACGACCACCGCGTCACCCACCGCCACCGACACGAACACCGAGTCAGCCACCCCCGCCCCCAAGCCGGATGCTCCCGCACCCACACCGGAAGCCCCCGCCCCCGCACCGCAGACCCCCGACCACATCGCACCGCACGACGCACCCCGGCCTCCCGCCCGCTCCGCCGGTGACACCGCGACGGCCAGCCCGCCCGCGAGCGAAACCGTCGTCAGCGAGCCCCCGAGCGAGCACCGTTACCCAGGTGTGCCCGATGCCCACGCGGACATCGCCATCGACCACCTCCAGGAGGTCGGCTACGCCTTCCGTGGAGGGATGCGTCCGCGCCCCCAGGGGCTCAGTGCCGATGCCGTCACGCACGCGGCGCAGCAGCGCGACGATCTCGTCGTCACCCATGTGGCCAGGGCGTACGCGCACGGCGGTGCCAAGGCGGCCCGTAAGGCGGCGCTCTCCGCGCTGCCGGTCCGCGACGACGAGAGCCGCGACAACAAGACACTCGTCGCGAACTGGACCGCGAAGATCGAGCAGCGTGCCCAGCCCGGGGTGAAGGTCACCCCGCGTGCGCTCTCCGTTCTCGACTGGCTCGGGGCGCAGGAGCTGACCTCCCCACAGCGGAAGAGTCTTGAGGTCTGGAAAGCGGTGATCTCCGCCAACATCAGCAGCGAGCTGAACGCCGCCGCTCACCATGAGGTCCCCGGGACGACCGCTGCCGCCAAGGAACCCGCCCCCGCGGCCGAGCCCGGGACGACAAGCGCCACGACCACCGGAACCGCCCCCGCGCGCACGGAGCCCGCACCGACCGACCACGTATCCACACAGCCCACACCCACACAGCCCGCACCCGCGGAAACCGCCGCGCCCCGGTCCGCGCCCCCCGCCGTGACGTACGAACCCGGCTCGGCGGCCGATCTGCACCAGATCGCGAAGGACCTCTTCCCGCCGCGCGCGTCCGCGACCCCCGACGAGCCGCAGCCGTTCCTCGCGGGTGTGCGGGACGAGGACACGTTGCTCGCCATGGATGTGCTGGCCTCGCACGGCCACGAGTTCCCGCGCGGGCCCGGCACCGTTACCGATGCCGTGCGGGGGCAGCAGGAGGTCATCGTCCGCGCGGTCGTCGACGCGCTCGCCACCCGCGACGCGGGAAACCTGACGTCGGTACTGCGCGCGACCCGTCCACTGACCTCGCACGGCAGTACCCCCGAGGCGCAGGTCGATCAGCACATGGAGAACCTGGAGACGGAGCTGGCGCAGCGCGGCACGGTCACCCCGGACATCCTGCGCCGGGTCAACTGGCTGGACGATCAGCGCTCGTGGATGACCGACGAGCAGGAGCTGCGGCTCCATCAGATCGAGCGGAGCCTTCACCAGTCCATCACCCTGCAACTCGCCCTCGCGAGGGACCCGGGAAGGGGAACGCAACCCCGGCTGGTCCTGAGCCCCCGCCCCGCCGGGGGCCCGCAGCGGAACTACGTCCCCGGCGTACCGAACAGGCATGCCGCCCGCGCGATCGCCGTCCTCGACGACGTCGGCTACGTCTTCCACGACGGCCCGCGCCCCGGCCGCGACGGGCTCCCTGGTCCCTCGGCCGTGGAGGAGTGGCAGCACGAGCAGCTCATCATCTCCGACGTCGCCCGGACCTACGCGCACAGCGGCGAGGAGGCGGCCCGTACGGTCGCCGTCTCGGCCCTTCCGGTCAGCGACCACGTGGGCCGTGACGAGGGCACACTCGTCACCCAGTTCGCGGAGGCGTTGAGGTGGCGGGCCCGGCAAGGTGTCAAGGTGACCCCCCGGATGCTCATGACCCTGAAGTGGACGCGCACGCGCACCCATCTGATGAGCAAGGAACAACAGGAGACCTTCAAGACCACCCGAGAGCTCATCACCGCTCACCTCCGTGACGAGCTGCACCGCCTGGCTCATCCCGAGGAAGGCCGCGCCGCCGATTCCGGGTGGTTGTCCGGGCCCGCCGGGCACGGCCGGCCGGGGAGGGCCGCCTCCGCGACCGAGCCCGCAAGGACGACGACGGTCCCCGAACCGCACTCGGCGGAGCCGATGGGCCCCACGGACCCGGTGGACCCGGCGGCGCTCGATCTCGGCGCGATCGCGAAGGACCTCGCCTCGTGGCGCAGCCGCGTCAAGGGTGCCGAGAACGCGAAGAAGACGCACAACCCGGAGATCGGGGACAACCCACAGCACACCGAAGGAGCGGAAGGTGTGACGCCGCAGTCGGACACGTTGCTCCCGGGCCAGGCGGACCAGCACACGCGGGACGCGATGCGCCGTATGGCGGACGAAGGCTTCGAGTTCCCGCGTGTGTTGGGCGATTCACCGGCGGGGGATTCCCTGCGCAGGCAGGTGGAGACCTCCGTACGCTACGTCGCGGACGCGCTGGAGAGCGGCGATTCCGCATGGGTCACCGAGGCGCTGGGCGCCGTCAAACCCCTGTCCCCGGAGGGTTTCGGCACGCCGCGGCGGATCGCCGCCGAGCTGGACGATCTCGAATGGGAGATCGGCGCGGGCCTGGTCGTGACTCCCGCCATGCTTCACCGGGTCGGCCGGCTCGGCGCGCACCGGTCCCGGATGACGGGGGAGCAGGAGCTCAGACTCGTACGGATGCACCACGCCCTCCAGCGGATCGTGCCCTCGCAGCTCATCCTGGCCCAGACACCGCGTACGGGGCCAGGGCCGGTGCGCGTTCCCCGTCCGTCACGTCCGTCTCCCCCGGAGCGGCAGTTCTACCCGGGGGTCTCCAACGCCGACGCGGTCAAGGCGGCCACGACTCTGACCGGCGCGGGATACGTGTTCCACGACGCGGCGGGCAAGGGCCTCGGCGCCCGGGCGCTGGAGGCACTGCGCCACGACTACTTCGTCCTCACCGAGGTGGCCAAGGCGCACGCGGCCGGGAAGGCGGACCGCGCGCGGGCGATCGCCGTCTCCGCGCTGCCCATCGGCGACCACACCGGCCACGACCCGCGCGCACGCGTCTCCAGGTGGGTGCCGGGGCTGCGACCGCGTGCCCAGGCGGACGCGAAGGTGACCCCGCGCGCGCTGAAGGTGATCCTGTGGCTGCGTGCCCACAGGGACCTGATGACACCGGAGGAGCTGGAAAGCTTCTCGATCTCCGACGCGGTCATCCACGCGAACCTGTCCAGGGAGCTGTACCGGGCGGCCCATCCCGACGACGCGCCGAAGCCTGAACCCCGGCGCGAGCCCGAGTCCGAGCCGGTGACCGAGTCCGAGTCCCGGCAGGAGCCCGAACCCCGGCCCGACTCCCAGCCCGAGCCCGAGTCCAAGCCTGGGAGCGAGCCCGAATCCGCCGCCAACTCCACCTTCACACAGTCAATTTCCGCTGACGATCAGCCCGTACCCCAGACCTCCGAAGAACCCGCCACGGCTCCCGCGGGGCCGCCGCTCGCGGAGCCCCCGCTCCCCGAGCCCTCCACCGGCCCCGGGCCCGACCTGCTCTCCATCGCCAGGGATCTGTCCTCGTGGCGGTCCCGCGTGCCGCGGCCCGAGAACCCGGAGGCTCCGGCGGCCGAATCCCCGCAGGTGCTCGCGGGGGTGCCGGACGCGCGCACGTCCGAGGCGATGGCACACATGGCCGCTGAGGGCTTCGAGTTCCCGCGCTTCCTCGGCGCCTCGTCGGCCGGGGACTCCCGGCGTCGGCAGATCGAGCTGGCCATTCGGTTCGTGGCGGACGCGCTGGCGAGCGGTGACGCCGAGAGGCTGGCCGACGCGGTGCGCACGGTGCGGTCGCTGAACGCGGCGGGCGACGGTACACCGATACGGGAGCAGATCGCCACGCACCTCGGCGACGTCGAGCGCGCGGCGGGCGCGGGCGGTGCGGTGACCCCGGACACGCTCCGCCGGGCCGAATGGCTCAGCAAGCACCGCTCGCGGTTCACCGCCGAGCAGGAGCACCGCCTCGTACGGCTCCACCGCACGCTGCGGCGCACCGTACGCGCGCAGCTCGACCAGGCGGCACGTACCCCCGGGGCGGTACGGCCGAACGTGCAGGGACCCGTCACGGAGCCGCAGGAACCGCAGGAGCCGCACACCGCGACGCAAGCGCCCGCGCCCGCCCACGAACCGGACGTCACCGCCACGCTCGCCGAGGCGTGGGTCGCCTTGGCCGACGGCGGCGTCCGCACGCTTCGGGAGAGAGGGACGCTGGAGTGGCTGGCCGCGCGAGTCCCGGGCATGGACGCGGCGCAGACGCAGAGCTACACGCTCCTCCTTGACGCTCTCGCCAAGACCACACCGGACCTGGTACCGGCTCCGACGCCGACCCCGCCCCCCGTGGCGGACACCCCCGACGTCATCCAGGTGTGGACCGCGGCGGGCGACACGGCGCTGATCGACGGCACCCTCGGAGCGCTGGCCCAAGGACTCGAATCCGGCATGTCGCAGCGCCACCTGCGAAGCCTGGTGCAAAACCTCTCCCAGTGGTCCGGCCACATGTCCGCCCCCCAGCGCACGCGCTTCGACATGCTGCGCGGTCGCGTCCCCGACGGACCTCGCCGCGCACTTCCCGCCCCGCCCGTACCCCAGCAGCCCGTCCCCTCCGCCACGCAGAGCACCCAGCACCCCCAGGCCCCGGCCGCGCGCCCCCCGCACGCGCAGCGACCAGCACCCGCTCCCACCCCGCGACCAGCGCCCGCTCCCGCCCCGCCCCGGGCTCTACCGCCCGTACCCCCGCGCCCGCTGCCCGCCACCCCCACCACACCCGCCGCCCCTGCCGCTGCCACCACCGCCTCCGCGGCCCAGACTGCGCCGCCGGTACGACCCTCCCGGCCGAATCGGGGCGGAGGAGCGGTCGACGAGGCGAGCCGCGCGCAGCTCAGCCAGATGCTGAACGACGCACGCCGTTCCACGGTGCGGACGTCCACGGCCCTGTCGCCGCGCGTGCGAACGCCGGAGTCGGTACGGCCCCACGAGCAGCCCCCGGCCGAGCCGGCGCAGCGCCACGAGCAGCCCCCGGCCGAGCTGCCGGTCCCCGCGAACACCGTGGTCGACTACGGCATGGTCGGAGCCGAGTTCGAGACCTCCTGGGGGCTCAGGCTGTCCGGCGCTTCCGGCCACGGCCTCGTGCTGGCGCGGAACAAGGACCTCAGACTGGTCACCGAGCAACTGACCCAGGACAGCGAAGCGTTCCTGGAGCTGGTCGGCCTGCCCATCACCTTCAACGGCGACCCGGCCGGTGTCACGGAGCAGTCCTTCTGGTCCTCCGTCACGTCGACGATGGGCGCCCTGACCGAGAACGCGAGCCTCAACAGCCTCTTCCCCCACGGCAGCGGCTACACCGTTCACCACGACGCACAGTTCGTCCTGAACGGCGGGGCCTCCGACATCTCCGCGCAGTGGACGGTCGGCATCCACCCCTCGGAGCTGCTGCCCTGGCTGGAGGACGCGCGGTTCATGGGCAGCGACGCACCGCCCACCGCGGGACAGGACGTGGAACACGGGGCCGCGTTCGCGAAGGAGATCGCCGCCCGCTTCCTCGCCACGACGCACGGCCTGGAGGACGTGGACCCCGACCTCGTCTGGCACCTCTTCGACGACACCGAGTACCGCTCCCTCGTCGGTCTGCTGGCCCTGGTGTTCACCCAGGCCATGACGGCGGTGCGGATGATGTCCGACATCGTCGGGCGACGCGAGCCCAAACGCTGGTTCAAGAGCTACCTGGTCGCCGCGTCCCGGCACGACCCGCTCACGCTGTCCCAGCAGCTCACCCGGCGCGCGCTCGAATTCCTGGACGGTCACCACCGCTGGGTGCTGGAGAAGTTCACCGAGTACGCGCGCCTCGGCACGGGCCACGGGGCAGCATGGAACCCGCTGGACGCCCCGTTCAGCGACACCGTCTCCGCCTCCGACTACCTGAAGTCCTTCATCCGTCTCGTACCGCGCAAGGATGTGCCGCAGCGCGCTCTGGAGATCCACACCTCCTTCCCCGAGCCGGACAACGGCAAGGTGCTCATCGAGGTGCGCGAGTTCCCCGAGGTGCAGAGCATCGCCGAGGCGCGCGCGATGTACGAACAGGTCAAGACGCGCGCGCAGATCCGCCACCGCGCCGCGGCCCGCCGTCCGGCGGTGACGGGCTCGCCCGTCGCCCTGCACCGCCAGCTGGCCGCGGACGGCGGTGTCGCGGACACCGTGGCACGGCTGGTGCGCGGTACGGACCGGCTCGACGCCTTCCGCCGCCGCCACGGCGGCGCCGACTGGTCGCTGTGGCAGGACGATGTCGCCGACCAGGTGCGTCGCGCACTCGCCCCGCGCCCGGACGGCGCCACTACGGCCGGACGGAACCCGCGACCGTACGGCGACGAGCGGCAACGAGCGGACGCCGCCCGCGTCCTGCACACGTTCGGGGCACGGCTCACGCGGTTCGCCTCCAACGTCGTCTTCCAGAGCGACGGTCTGCGCTGGCCGCAGGTCGCGAGCACCTGGGCACAGGTGATGGGGGACCTGGCGCAGCTCCACGAGGCGATGACGGGCGAACGCGTGGCGTGGCCGCCGCGGGAGTTCGCCGTCACGGGAGCGGATCGCCTCGACGACGCGGTCACGGTCCTGGCGCAGGACCCGTCGAGCAGGACGGCCTTGGTGAACGTCGTGCACCAGGCGCGGCTGTGGCGCCAGGCGGGCGAGGGCGGGACGACGGCCGAGGCCGTCCACGAACTGGAGCGACGGGCGCTGTACCTGCTGACCGGTGCGGAAGCCGCGCACGTCGCGGATGCGCGACCCGTACCGCACGCACCGACGGGCGTATCCCCCGGAGCGGCGGCCGATGCCCCAGTGGTCCGCTACCCACGTCCTTCGGCCGCCGCGCTGGGGGAGTGGGCCGAGCGCTTCGGGTACGCCCAGGACTACTTCCGCACCGCTCGGGACACGGCTCTCCGCCGCGAGCAGGCCCGGCGGATCGTGGAGCGCCACCACCTCACCCCTCCGACACGGAGCGAGGACCCCTCGGCCGAGGCGGGCGCCTACCGGCAGCTGCACGGCCAGATCGTCGATCTGGTCGGCTATTTCCTGGCCCAGCGGGGCGGAAGGGCCCACGCCGAGGCGCAGGCGGACGCACTCGCCCAGGAGACCGCCGCTGCCTTCGGCAGCACCCGGCCCGGCACGCTGCCGGCCGCGTCCTCCGCCCCGCTCGGCGACCACGTCGTCCAGGTGTGGCACGCGGAGACCGACGACCACATCGCCCAGGGACTCCTCAAGAGCCTCTGGGACGCCGTCGGCAGGGGACAGCTGTTCAGCGGCCAGTCCCAGGCGATGATCACTCAACTCGACGCACGACGAGCTGAGTTGTCCCAGACGCAGGAAACCTCCCTGGACCTCCTGCAGCTGATGACCAGGGAGGGCGGGAACGAGGGGACCGAGGCGCCCGCCTCGGTGCCCGAGGTTCCGGCGGTCGCATACGACGAGCACCACGAACCCGACGCGTACGAGGAATACGTCGAGGACGACGAGGACGAGGAGCTGTGGGGCGCGGGCCCGGACACACCCGGCTACGACACCCCGACGTACGGTACGAGCACGTACGGCCCGGGCACGTACTCCGGCACGCACGACTCCGGCCTCTACGCCCCGCCCCCCGAGGCCACCCCGGCACCCGCCGCCCCCGAGCAGGCCCGCCCGGGTCCCGTCGCCCCGCACCGGCAGGACCCCGGCCGCCGGGCGCCGGCCGGCCGGCCCGAACCGCTCCCGGTCCCCGACCGGCCGGCCGATCCCGGCCCGGGCACCGCCGCTCACCCGGCGATGCCCTCCACCCCTCTCACCCCCGCTCAGGAGAAGGGGCTCGCCGCCTTCGTGCAGGCGATGCGCCCCCTGCGGGCATACGTCCAGCAGCACGCCACCCGCGCCGCCCACGAGGCGCCCGACGCACACACGACCGAGCCGGAACAGGCCACCGTCACCCCGGAGGCCGGACACGCCCCCCACGAGGTGGAGGTCGTCCTCGCGGCATCGCCCGGAGCGGCGACACTGGCCGAGTTCCGGGAGAACTACAACGTCGGCCACGCCTTCCTCGCGGTCCGGCTCCCCGGCGAGCCCAAGCCCCTCGTCTTCGGCTTCGGCCCCTTGGGCGAGCCCTCACCGGCGGCCGTGCTCACCGGCTTCGCGGCGGGCTCCGTCCATCAGGAAACCCAGTACGACCTCCTCGACCCGACCAACGAGGTACTGCTCACCTTCCGCTTCACCGCCGAGCAGTTGACCCGGGCCTACCTCTACGCGGAGCGCAACTTCGAGAACCAGTACAGCCTCCTCACCTACAACTGCGTCGTCTTCGCCCGCGACTTCATCGCGGCGGGGCTCGGCACGGACATCGTGCCGAGCGAGGTGCTCAGCCCCAACGACCTCATCGACGCCATGCGTGCCGGACGGCGCGGCGACTGGGCCGACAACCCGCACCTCGTGGAACTCACCAGCGAAGACCGGGAGGTGCTGAGCCAGGCGGTGGGGCGGCCGGACCGGGAGGCGCTGGAGTGGGCGAAGTACCGCCTCGCCCTGGACCACCAGCGCCCGCTGGTGATCGGCGAGCACACCGAGACGCAACAGCGCCAGCTGGCCCTGCTCGGCAACTTCGCCACGATGATCGCCGCCGAGTGGCGCGGCGGCGCGGGCGAGGAACAGGCGCTGCGGCTCTCCGCCGACCTCGGACGCCGCTACGGCACGCTGCGCGCCCCGGTCGCCGACCCCCTAGAGGCGGTGGCACAAGCACTGCGCCCGCTGGCCGACTTCGCGCAGGAGGCCACCGAGGGCGGCCCGGCCGCCGAGGTCGTGGTGATGGCGGGCGCCGAAGGCCGGCCCGCGCTCGCGGTACGCCTGCCGGGCCGGCCCGAACCGGTCGGCTTCCGCTTCGGGCTGGTGCGGGAGGCCCCGGACGCGACGATGTGGGACTGGGGCAGGGGCGGGATCTTCCTCGAACACTCCCGGCAGCTCTACGTCCAGACCACCGAGATCCTCGCCGCCTTCCCGGTGGACGTGGCACGGCTCGCGGACGGCTACCTGTTCGCCCTCCAGTACACCGACCCCGTCGCCAACGCGGACAGCTACCACACCAGCCGCCACAACGGCGCCCATTTCGTACGGGAGTTCCTCGCCGCCGTGCTGGGCGACGACCCGTTCACCTTCCCGGAGGGCACCGAGAGCGCCTTTCTCGACGCCCTGCGCGCCCGCACCGAGCACGCCTGGGCCGACGGCGAGGTCCCGCTCGTCCCGCTCTCCGCCAAGGACCAGGAGGCCGTCGCGCGCAGCCGGATACGCGACGCCTCCCTCGACGTCCTGACAACGGCGGCGGTGTGGGCGCACCAGCGGGTGACGGTGGACCACCAGCGGCCGGCCTTCTCCGGCAGGCCCACCACGGAGCAGCGGGCCCGCACCGAGCAACTGGAGCAGTTCGCCTCGCTGATCGCCCACACCTACCGGCTGGCGGGCAGAGAGGTGGCGCTGGCCGAGTCCTTCGCGCTGGGGCAGCAGTACGGCACCTGGCGGTGGACCGGCACCCACCGGAGCGACCCGCACCTCGAAACCCCGATGGACGACCCGCTCGCCGCCCTCGCGGCGGCCGAGGAGAAGCGGGCCGAGACCGGACCGCCCGCCACGCCCCCTCCAGGCGCCGCGCCGGCGCCCCGCCCCGAGGCCGCCGCACCCGCGCCCGGCACGCGGGAGAACCCGGTCGAGTACTCCCCGCAGGACTTCCCGCAGCTCGCCGAGTACCTCCGCGCCTCCGGCTGGCAGCCGGGCGAACCGGCCCCCGTCCAAGGGGTCGGGGCCGAACTGGCGGCGATGGTGACGGCGCACATCGAACGCACCCTGACACAGGCCGGGGAACCGGCCCAAGAGGTGTACGTCCACCTGTCGACCTTCCCCGGCGACGAAGCGGACTGGATCAGCCACGTGTTCCACCTCGTGCCGCCGCTCTACGGCCATACCGTGCACGTGCTCTTCCAAGGCCTCGACATCAGCCTCTGCCCACCCGCCGACGGCACGACGACCACGGAGGTGTGACCCAGCCGGACGCGTGCGACGAAGCCGGCGCGGGAGGACGTACGAACCGCCCCACGAAGACGACGTGCGAACCGGCGCCTTTCCGGCGCCGGTTCCACGTTTCCCTCGTACGTCGGTGACAGCGGAGAGCCGGGTACGCGCGGCGCCCGCGTATGCGGCGGGGGCCCGGACACGCGAGAGCCCGTGGTCCGTCAGCCGGGAGAAAGCTGACGGACCACGGGCTCCCGCATGTCCGGCCGGATCAGGCGGCCACCGCGACGGAGTTGATGGTGACCGGGATGTTGCCACGCGTCGCCTTGGAGTACGGGCAGAGCTGGTGAGCGGCCTCGCCCAGCTCGACGGCGGTCTTCTGGTCCACTCCGCCCAGCTCCAGGTTGAGGACGGCGGACAGCCCGAACTCGCCGTCGTCGCCATGGGTCAGCGTCGCCTCGACGGTTATGCCGGTACTCGTGAGGCGGATCTTGCGCTGGCCGGCCGCCCGGCGCAGCGCGCCGAGGAAGCAGGCGCCCCAGCCCGCCGCGAAGAGCTGTTCCGGGTTGGTCGCGCCACCGGCCCCGCCCAGCTCCTTCGGGATGGCCAGCGAGGTGCTGAGAAGACCGTCGCTCGCCGCGACCTGACCGCCGTTGCGGCCCTCGCCCGTCACCGTGACCACACCGGTGTAGCTGACTGCCATGTGCGCTGTCTCCTCGTGTCGGCCGCTGGGTTGCCGCGCGGCGATATGCCCGGCGCGCCCTCTCGACGTCACCGGTTCAACTGGTGACGAGTATGGTCACACGTATGCGGGAGCGTCAAGTTGCGGTGCGTAGGTGTGCCGGCGAAAAGAGGCGGGGCGCGTCCCGTGTCCGCGCTCTCGCGAACAACTGGCCGCCGCCGCCCGGCAGACCCGCTTCGGTCGGCCGCCCGAGCGCTTCCGCTTCGGCCGGTTACGCGAGGTCGGGGCGCCCCGAGCAGCCGCGCCCCCCGCCGGTTCCACCGCCCCCGAGGGCCCCTGTGGCTACTCCGCCTACCTCGTCACGCACGTGGGCCTCCGACCGCACAGAGCTCGGCGCCGCTGCACGAGCAAGGGGCCGTCGTGCTCGGGTTGTCGATGGTGAAACCCCAGTTCTCCAGAGTTTCCTGATAGCCCACGCGCGCACCGGTCAACTGATGATCGTCGTGAGCGCTGGTGAGCACCGCGACCGCGCCGAACCAGCCGACGAACATGCCGTCGGCCTCCAGGGCCGCGCTCTGTGCCGCGGACTCCTCGTCGTCGGGGAACGCCTCGCCCGTACGCTCGGCCCGCATCCGGAGCAGCGCCTTGGCGTACTTGTCGGTGAAGAAGAGCTGATAGCGCAGCCCGGCACAGCCGCCGGGCTCCACTGCCACCTGGAGCGCGAGCCCCGGCTCCGCGTCCCTGAGCAGAGCGGTGATCTTGGCCACCGCCTCATCGGTCAGCACCACCGCACTGACCGGCCGTTCCAGCTTCTCTCGCGTTACGTCCGCCATGCCCACTCACTCCTCGTACCGGGGCCCCCGCGTCCGGGGGCCTGTCAGCACCACGTAATCGGATAACCCCGGGGTTCACCCCCGCCCGCAGGAACGAACGGCGCCCTTCGCCCGCTGGAGTTGACCGGACCGACGCGCCCCCTCCCGGGCGCACGCGAGCCAGACCGGTGGCGCGGGTCTCGACACCGCCGACGTCGGTGGCACGGCGGGGACCGGCCACGTACAGCCGTACCGCGCAGCCGACCCCCGCCCGGTCAAGCCGCCCTCCGGGACCAGCGGCCGGCCATCACCGGTCGAGGCGAGGTCGCACACCTCGTCCCCGGACCGCCCCGCGGACGAACCGCGCTCCCCGCCGGAACGTGACGAGCGGCCGACGCGCTGCCAATTCCGTCATCCCACATCTGAGCTGCCATCAGTCCGCCGGGCGGTGACCGGGAAAGCCGTTCACCGCACGACGGCCGGGGCGTCGGCCGCGAGCGGGGTGGACTCCGGGGCCGCAGAGGGACGGGACGAAGCGGTGGACGGGCGCGGCGGGGCCGCCTCCCCCCGTATCTCCGCCAGCAGCGCGGTGATCGCAGTCATGATCTCCTCCGTCGCCTCCCGCCAGACCTGCGGACCCGGCTCCCGGTCCAGGAACCGGGACAGATCGACCGGCGGGCCGGCCAGCACCCGGTGAGTACGGCGAGGGAAGAGCCGGCCCGGTTTCCCGTACGGCGGCAGCAGCAGGTTCGCCCCCCACTGCGCCACCGGGATCACCGGGCACCCCGTCTCCAGCGCCACGCGCGCGGCCCCGCTCCGGCCCGTCATCGGCCACAGGTCCGGATCCCGGGTGAGCGTCCCCTCCGGATAGAAGACCACGCCCTCGCCCGCGCGCACCGCCGAGGCCGCCGCCCCCAGCGACGCCGCCGCGCCCACCCCGCCCCGGGCCACCGGGAGATGCCGCATCGCCCGCATCAGCCGCCCGAAGGCACCCCGGAAAAGGCTCTCCTTGGCGAAGAACCGCGGCGGCCGCCCGGCCGCGTACTGGAAGTACCCGTACGCGAGCGGGTCGAGCGCCGAGTTGTGGTTGACCGCCGCGATGAACCCGCCCTCGACCGGGAAGTGCGCGCCACCGGCCCACTGGCGCCGGAAGAGCGCCCGTGCCACCGGGCGTCCGAGCAGCGTCACCACCGCCCCGTACACGAACCCGGCCCGGGGCCGCCCCGTCCCCACGCCCGGCGCTCCTGCGGCCCGCTCCCGCCGTCCCGTACGGACGGTCTCGCCGTCCCTCAGGACGTCCCGCTCTTCACCGATGTGCTGGCGCTTCATACGTATCCCCGGATGTTCCGAAACCGGCACCGATCGACCAGACGGCCCCGGCGCACGAAAGTGTGCGCCTTGTATATCACCGGGCGACCCCGTGCCCTCCACACACGTAGCTCGGCTGCGACCTGCACCGAGCCTCCCGCCCGGCTATCCTGCTGTCAGCCTCCCCACCCTCACGAGCCCATGGCGGCAGAGGCCCACACCTACGGTCAACCCGACCCCGGGGCCTTACGCGCACATGTCGATCAATAGATACGTTCTGGGAGAACGGGGCGGACGGGCGGCAGCCGGGGCGGCCCCGGCACACCCCGCAAGCAGGCAGGAAGGGAGTGGGAATGGCCGGTTCGGCGCTCTCGCAGGGGACCTGGAGCCCCTGCCTGGAAACACACGCGAACTCCCGGCCGGAGTTCGCCGGTCTCGACGCACTGGGCACCGCGCAACGCGCGGAGTTCTTCGCCCACGTCAACCGCGACCTGGACACCTGGTTTGCGGAAAAGACGCCCGAATACCAGACGCTGATAGGTGAGTTGACCAAGCCACCCCCACGGTCCGAAGCCGTCCCCGCGCCCCCGCCGTCCCGTCCCTCCGGCACCCGTCCGGCGACGTTCTTCGACGAGCCACGCAGCGCCATGGAACGCTCCCGTACCGAGGAACATCCTCGCGTCCCGGAGCCGGAGGGCGAACCCGCCGCGAGGGAGCCGGCCCCCGCGAGGCCCGCCGCGCCCCGCCCGGCACCCCGGTTCGCCACCACCGTCGGCCGGATGCGGGCCGGGACCCGGCTCGGCGAAGCGGACAGGAGCGTGGCCACGCTCAGCGCACTCATCACCGAGTACGGCCTCCACGCATTCCCCCCTGCGCTCGTGGCCAGCGTGCACACCGCCTACGAGGCGCGGTGGCCGACACCCCTGACCGTGGACGCACACGAGGCACAGGCACTGCGGCAGCAGCGAGCCGGTCACCTGCGCACCCTCCTCGCCCGGACCATGGAGGCCGCCGGGCATCAAGGCATCGCCACCGGCGGCACCCCGTTGCCCGCGACCGTGCACGTCCTCGTGGACGATGAGATCGAGATGCTCGCCCGCGAACTCGCCGCCGAACAGGCCGCCTCGGCGCAGGCGGCTTCACCGCCCCACGCCGAGGAATTGCGTCAGCAGACCATCCGAGAGGCTGAGCTGCTGTGGAACCCGAACCGGGACCCCGACCGCCGTCCCCCGCAGCGCTGGCGGGAACCCGACGCGGAGTGGATCGCGCAGCACTGGTCCGCCCTCGGCCCCGCCGAACGCCACCAGAACACACGCGCCATCGCCGCCCGCCTTGCCCCCGCCACCTTCGACCACGCTCCGCTCCCGGCCCCCACGGGCCCTCAAACCCGCACCCGTCGCGGCGCGATCGACGCCACTGCCGCAACAGCCGGTCGTGAGAGCCGGGACACGCTCCAGGGGATGCTCGGGCAGTTCTCCTTCGGTACCGGCCCTGCTCCCGGACAGGACACGACCGGCACCGTGCCACCTCCCCTCGACCCCCTGTCGGGCCCGGACGGAGCCCCGCTCGTACGGGAACCCGGGGAAGAGCGCACCCCAGGCGCGGCGACCGCCTCCGGCAGGCCCGCCCCCGTACCGCCCACCCGCCCCCGCCCCCAGGCCCCGGCCCGGCAGAACTCCGCGATCCCGCCGCACGTGTTCGGTGAAAGCGCCCCCGCCGGGCCCCCGCGGCGCGATTCCGGAGCCTCGGACATCGCGGCGGCGAGTACGTCCCCATCGCCCTCTCGGCAGAACTCCTTCGTCGTGACGGGACGCAGGCCGTCCGAAATCCTGACCGCCCGCAAAGCATCCTCGGTTCCCTCGCTGTCCAGAAGGCAATCGGCGGCGATCGCCCTCAATATCGAGGCGGCACAGGTGCGCGGCAACCTGGAGGGCGGCATCCCGGACGAGCGGGCGAGAATGTTGCGGGAGCTGGCCGAGGAGATGGACCTGACCCTCCAGTTCCGGCTGACCAGTATCGAATCCCTGGGCTGGAACCGGCACGGCAGGGCCGCCGTCCCCAAGCCGGCTGCCCTGAAGGCGAAATCGGCGACCGACGCGGACATGCTCCTCGGCATCCCCTCGCAGCTGCGCGGCCTCGTGCTGGTCAGGCGAATGGACCTCCCCGACATCGCGAACCTCACCCCGGAACAACAACTCGTCGCCTGGAAACGATACTTCGCACGGCTCAAGGAGTTCCTAACCCTCGCCCCGGACCTGCGGAAGGTGGAGCGCGACTTCCGGATCGACCACCACCGCCACGGCATCGTGCTCCACCGGGTCCTCACCGACCCCCAGGGCAACGTCGTACGGGACCCGGACGACGAGCACCCGGAGCCGCTCACCGAGAAATGGCTGCCCGTCACCGCCGACCACGACCTGATGAGCATCACCGGCCGGGACGGCGAACCGGTGTCCGCCGAGCGCAAGGCCGCGTTCGTCGAGGCCGCCCGCAGGCGCGGACTCGGCGTCGAGCACGGCGCGCTCGACAGCTGGGAGACGACCACCGAGAAGGAGGAGGCGATGAAGCAGGGCCTGATCCGGCAGACCCGCGAAGTCCTCACCATCACGCCCCACCTCTCGCCCTTCACCGAAAGCCACCCTCCGGGGCCGGCGCATCCCGGGGGAGACGGCGCGGAAGCGCATGCGGCAGCGGTTTCCGAGCCCGCGGCACAGGAGGAACACGAGGAGGAAACCCTGGAGGAGGCGCAGCGCAAGGGCATCGAGCTCAACCAGCGCCTGGCAGCGTACGAACGCGCGGGCGCCCGGCTCCGCACGGCCGTGACAGCCGCACACGGTCACACCACACAAGGCACGAAACGGAAGCACGCTCGAAACTTCCTGAGCGCCGGACAGGAACTGCGCGAGGCAGGGGCCGACGTCTTCACCGCGTGGGGGGACGCCGCCGACGAGCTCGCCCACCTCGCTCCCGTCCTCGGCTCCCTCAAGGACCTGCTGCCCGCACCGGTCGAGGCAGCAGGGGGCCGTACCACCTGGCCGCTCGGCGCGCTGATCCAGGCGTACGACGAGGCAGGTGGCATGGAAGCGGCCGGCGCCGTCGCCGCCGTCCTGCCCGGGCACACCCCTGCGCCGGGACCGACACCAGTGGCCTCCGGCCCGGCCTCCGTCCCGCCGGTCCAGGACACCCCGGAGGCCGCCCCACCCGTGCTGAGGTTCTCCCTCGCGGAAATCGCAGGGCCGCACACCGCCGCCCTGATGGCACCAGGGTTCGACCAGCAGACGGTCCAGGCGGTAGGACAGATGGCAGTGCGGGCCGTCTCGGACAGGCGCGAGGGGCCGGGCGGACGGCGCATGACCGCCTCCGACGCTCAGGTCCTGCTGGAACTCCCCGCCACGGAAAACCTGGGCACCTGGCTGGCAGTGGTCCAGACAGTCGCCAACGGCCTGGGACAGACCGTGAGCGCGCAGCCGGCGGGGGAGGGGGCCGACCGGATCGAGATGTGCGCGAAGCGTTAGCAGGACCAGGCGGTACGACAGGTGCGTCGTACGACGTAGCCGGCGAGTGCCAGGTCGAGGCCGAGACCCCGGACGGCACCCGGGCACGGCTGGGCGCGCCCGGCACGCCGTCGCCCTGTGCACCGGCAGCCCGTTGGCTCCGGCGTCCTGACCTGATGTGCTCCCTTCGTTGACACACTGGGGAGGGCCGCAGTACATCCGGGCGGCGCGCACACGTATCTTCTTGACCACGTATCAGTGCCGGCTGTGCGAAGACAGCTGTTGCTAGTGGACGGAGTGCCCCATGAGTGTGTCCGACTCCCCCTCCCCGCGCGAGACGTGCTTCCCCCTGGCCCAGGACCTGCTGGAGATGACGCTGGACCCGGCGGCACGGGCGGAGATCCACAGGACGGTGGAACAGCGGCTCGCCGACGCGTACCGCCTGATCCTGCGCACCACCGTCGACCGCGTCAGCAGCCAGGAACCGCACACGGAGCCCACGTCGGGGGCCGAGGTGACACCTGCACGGCCCATGGCATACCTCGACACGCCCCGTCCGACGCGGAGGCCCGACACCGCAGCGCGCTCCGCGCCGGTCCCGCCGCCCCGGGAAGAGCCCCCGAGGGCCGTTGAACGACCGGCGGAGCTTCCCGAGGAAGCGGGACCGGACACATGGACCGCCCAGGCCCTGCGCGACACCCTCACCGGTCGGTCCGTACGGACCGTGAGTGGCTTCGGTGAGGTATCGGAACTCATGGCTGCCACACCGCCGCACACCCGCGGTCTCGTTCTCACCTGGAACCACGCCGAGCCGGAAGCCGACCCCGACCGGGCCGAGCACGTGTTCACCGCCGTCCACCATCCCGACCGCGGAGTCCTCTATTTGGATGGCCGGACCGGCCACGAGGCCGCTGCCCTGCCCCCGGCCCCGCACACTGTCGGATTCATCCCCTTGAACGACACCCCGGACCCGGCCCCATCGGCAGATCCGGCCCCGGCTGCAGACGCACCTCGCGCTCTTCCCGTGTCTGTGGTGTCTGCGGGTGTGGTGCCGGGGTTGCCGGAGGCTTATGAGTGGGTGGAGCGGGTGAATCCTTATCGGGAGGAGGGTGGGGAGTTCCTGACGAATTGTGTGTTGGTGGCGATTGCCGTTGATCTGTCGTTGGCGGAGGGATCGGTGTTCGTTGCTCCGCCGTCGGGGCTGGGCGAGTCGGGCGTGGGGCCGGTGGGTGATGCGGCCGATGGCCTGACAGTGTATTTGGGTTGCTATCAGGGGGTCGAGCCTTATCCGGTGAGGGATGTGGGGTCGGTGGTCGATGCGATGTCGTCGGCGGCGCCGGGTCAGCGGGGGATGGTGGTGCGGGGGAGTGCGTCGGGCGGGATCGCGCATGTGATCAATGTGGTCCGGGACGAGGAGGGTGTGGTGTTCCTGGACGGCCAGTCGGGAAGCCTGGCTCCCCTGCCGACGGACGCGCTGTCCTTCCTCCCCACCACACACGACATCCCCGGATACCCCCTGGACTCCGCAATGCGGGCGATCAGGCCCCCGGCGCGACCGGTCCCGCTCGGAGCCATCGGAACGGAAACGGAGTTCCAGTTCCCGCTCACGCTCGACGAGAAAGGGAAGATGCCGCCGACAGCCCTCTCCTACGGCACGGTCCTCGCCTACTACACCTCTATGAGCAGTGACGAGGTCGAGTTCATCGCGCCTCCCCGGGCCCTCCACATGCCCCAGATCAAGGTCGACAGCGTGACCATTTTCCTCGGGAAAAAGGGCGCCGCCGCACTGTCATCGGACCAGATCAGGCAAATAACGGGCAAGGAGCCGACCGGCAGTCAGCAAATCAAGATTCCCGAGTTGGTTCTTCCGCCGATGCAAGTACTGCCAAGCGAGGGGAACAGATTCAGTCCTCGGCAGGGCATGGAAATGCGCGCCTCGATCCAGAAAGGACTCGCGCGGGCGAATGCTGCTCGCCGTCCGATACCGCTCGCAAAGGCCCTCGGCCCCGGATGGGTGCTCACCGAAGCAGGCCGTAGCCTCCTCGTAGGAGCGGCCCTGACAGGTCCGAAACATCCGGCGTACACGCAATTCACTCTCGGAGTGACCCTTGCAGGGCTCAGCACCACGCTCCGTTCGGTAGCGCAGAATCTACCGATAGAATTCTCTAATTTCGCACCGATACTGGGCATCGGACGCCAATTTGCCGACGCGGTCGTCGGGGAATACGCGCGCGACGTGATCGGCAATCACAAACCGGATGAAATCGCCTTCCTAGGCTCCGTCGCAGGATTGGAAGAACTGCGCGGATACGCCTGGCTCATGTTCGAACACGTCGTTGCCGAACCTGTGGCCACGGTGTATCTGGAGACCATAACGAAGGTGGTTGTACCGGCACTCGCCAGGGTCTCCTTCCAAAGGATTCACGAAATACTGCCCGAGACCGTCAAAGAATTTCTCGCTCACGAGAGCAAGCGAATCGAAAACATATTCATCGAGTATTTGAACAACCTGGTCGAAAGCTATCCTCCTACATCCAATCCGGCGTCCAGACTGAGGGGCCGGCGGCTGCTCGACAGGAGGATCGCCGTTACCGGAAACTACACCGTAGGCGATTACCTCACCTCCGCGCTCCTCGGGGAATCGGGAGGGGCCAAGACGATCGATCAGTCGGACATCTTCGGCATCACCGATTTCGAACTGGACTACAATTCCGGACGTTCCAAAACTCCGCTCATACTTCTGGAATTGCGCAACTACGGCAAGGGACTCACGACCCCGGCGGAGATGGAGAAAATCGTCGGCGAACTGAGCTCCCTGGCCCAGCGCACGTTTCCCGCAACCTCGACCATGCCCAGCACCACGCCGTTGAAGGCTGCGGCTTCCATCCTCGCGCACCCACTGGTGAGGTCGCTGATACGAGTGTTCGAGAACGTGGCACAACTGGATCAGCTGAAGGTGCCGACACTCTCCGCCGAGGCCCGCGAATACCTGGCACACGATGTGGGGGCAACAGTTGTCACGCCTAGCAGAGAAATCTCCGCGCAGACACTGGACATGCTGAAACAGTGGGAAGCACACTTCGCTCAACTGTCGGGAAAGTCCGCTGCCGCAACGGTGGCGAAAGAACTCCTCAAGCCGTACGCGGCGATGCACGAGACTTTGCGCGATGCCCGGAAAACGGTGGAACAACATGCGGCCCGGCCGGGCGGCAGCCGCCCCGTAGGCGCACCCATCGCCGACAGGCCCGCCATCCCCTCACTCTCTCCGCACGACGTGTCCAACACTCCCGTGTCTCTGGTGTCTGCGGATGTGGTGTCGGGCTTGCCGGAGGCTTATGAGTGGGTGGAGCGGGTGAATCCTTATCGGGAGGAGGGCGGGGAGTTCCTGACGAATTGTGTGTTGGTGGCGATTGCCGTTGATCTGTCGTTGGCGGAGAGGACGGTGTTTGTTGCTCCGCCATCGGGGCTGGGCGAGTTGGGTATGGGTCCGGTGGATGATGCGGCGGATGGTTTGACGGTGTATTTGGGTCGCTATCGGGGTGTGGAGCCCTATCCGGTGGCGAGCGTGGGGTCGGTGGTCGAGGCGATGTCGTCGGCGGCGCCGGGTCAGCGGGGGATGGTGGTGCGGGGGAGTGCGTCGGGCGGGATCGCGCATGTGATCAATGTGGTCCGGGACGAGGAGGGCGTGGTGTTCCTGGACGGCCAGTCAGGGAGCCTGGCCCCCTTGCCGACGGACGCGCTGTCCTTCCTCCCCACCACACACGAGGTCCCCGGATACCCCCTGGGCCCCACCCACGAAGCGGCAACGACCACACCCCCAGCTCCAATTCCAGCCGCAGCCTCAGCTCCGGCGGTCTCGCCGGTCCCGCCGACTCCAGCAGCGGAACCCGCCCCATGGCGGGCAGTGGCCGGAATGAGCCTGCGCAGCGTCGTCATCCAGCACCCGCAGTGGTTCGACCTGGGAGAACTGCTGGAACAGGGCAGCAGCAATACCACCATGGCCGGGACGATCCCCGACCCCGCCACCCCCGCCGTCCTGCGTGCCCTGCCACCCGGCACCCTGGAAGGTGCCGCAGACGAGATTCTGCGGCACATGGCGACTGTGTCGGACCACGGCATCACCATGGCGAACGCGGACCTGATCCTGAAGGCGCCCGACGAGAAACGGCTCACGCTGTGGATGGCGATGGCACAAGACCTCGCCAACAAACTGCGCCACCGCATGAGGGTCGCTCTGCCCATTCCTGACAGCGCCTTGCTGGAGGTCTGCCCCCCAAAAGATCTGACGGGCAAACAAAGCCCCGCTGCAAGCGCCCAAAGCTCGCCCGCCAGGCGCCGCTGACACGCGGGCGGCCCGGGGCCGCCCGGCCGCTCGGAGGAGTCGGCTGGTCGGCCCCGGGCCGCACACGCCGCGGGCCGCCGGGTCAGCCTCCGGTGTGGACCCTGTAGCTGACCGCGGGGAACGGGAAGTTTCCCTGGCCCAGGGTGCCCGTCCGGTAGTAAAGGTCGCCGTGTGTGCCGGGCGAGCCGGTCGCGCAACCGGCGTTGAAGAAGACGTCCACGCCGGTCTCGGAGATGGCGCTGAACGAGAGGGAAGCGGCGGGGAGTTCGTGGCAGGCGCCGTCATCCAGCGTGGCCTGGAAGGCCGTACCGGTCTGCTTGACGCCGGTGTAGAAGGTGACACCGGGCAGGACGGCGGCGTCGGCGGGAGCCGTACCGCTCAGCAGCACGGCGGCGACGGCGGTCGCGGCTCCGGCCGACAGCTTGGCGCATCGATACTTCATGTTTCTCGCCTTCGGTACGCAGGTATACACGTTCCGCTTCGGGGACGTGGGAGGAGCGTCGCTCCGGAATACCACTGTGCGGACTGCCGGCGGCCCCCTGGAAGGACGTATTCGGCCGCGTGGAGCTGCGACGACGCCCGGATTCGGGACAGCAGGGGTCGCCATGTTGGATGCGCCGGGCACACTCGGGGCCGCGCACACATGATCCGGCTCCGGCCGGGGCCGGGCTCGTGTTTCCCGACTTCCTGACGTATGACCGACAGGAACCCGTACTGGTAACACGTGCGAGGGGCCGGAAAGGTTCACAGTGGGCATGTGAGGAAGCGCGGACGGATGACGAAACGCGGGGTGGCCGGATCAGGAGCATGTGACCGGCCCCCGCGCTGGGCAGGTGAACCGCGCTCGGGCCCGCTCGCCCGTACGGATGCCCACTGATGTCGCGCCCGCCAGACGGATACGGACTGGCGCTCGGCGACAAGTCAGTGCCGCCCCGCGCGCCGCCGCTCGCCGTGCGCCAGCCGAAACCGCGCGGGCAGCCGCCTGCCGTACCGCCGTTCCTCCCACTTCGTAGCCGGCGGTACCGGCTTCCGGGGAGAACCCCTCGCATGAGGCGCGGGACCGTGAGCCGCGAGGCCTGCGGGGGCGTGCCTCCACCGGCTCGGCTTCCGCAGTTGATACGTGTGTACGAATTACGGAATGCTATCCTCATACGTATCAGCAGTCCCGCCCGCCGCGGGCGCACCTGACGCACCTTCTCGTAGCGAGCGTCCGCACCTCCGTACGCCCCTACTGAAAGCCCTGCCGATGCCCAGCTTCCGCGTCCTCGCCCTCGTCCTCGGCGTGTGGTGCCTGACCGCGTGCGCACTCGGGGCACTCCTCGCCACCGCCGTCCGCTCCCACCAGCACGGCGATCCCACCACCGCCCGGGACACCTGGCCCCGCGCCCGCTTCCCGCGCCCCGGCCGTCCGGTGCCCCGGACGGGCCGCCGTCGCCTCGTACGCTGCGTCCCGTCACCTGCGCCGGACACCGTTTCGGCTGGGGGAGCAACCCCCTTAGGCAAAAGGGCTGTTGGGATGGTCGATCAAGGTGTCCATGACCGTTTCGAGGCGGATGCTGTCGCCGGTCGAGCGAAGCATCCGGACGCCGTCCTGGACACCCGCGATGAACGGACGCCGCGATCTCAGTGGCGTCTAGGGAAGGGGAGATGAGACCTCGCTGTGCATCGTGGCGGTGCTGTAGGGCGCGCTCTCGGACTGTGTCACGAGGAAGCGAGCCTGAAGCCTCCGATGCCGAAGGGTACCCGGGACATCAATCCGCGCCGCGCCGCGCGCTGCGGCACTGCGCGCGGCGCCTGCTCCTGCGGCTGGAGGGGCCCACGCACACGCTGGAGCAGGCCCTGAAGATCGGCGCGGACGTGGAGGCCAACGTGAGCGCACGGAGTGGGACGCCACATTGAGGACATGCAGCGCTCGGTGATCGTCCTGCCCGAAACCTCTACGACCTGCTCGACCAGCTTCGCGCGCCGTCTCATCGTCTGACGCGAAGCAGGGCTAGCGCAGTTTGGTGCGGCGCGGAGCGTCGCACAGGAGGGGCCGGAGCACGGGCCACACCGGCCCCTGTTTGGGAGGAGCCGGAACTGTTGGCGACGGAGTCGACAATTGCCGTGCTCCATGTCGTCGTCTGACCGGCCGGACGCTTCCGAGTCGCGTCCGTTACCAACTCTGGTTGTGGAAGGGGTTGTTCGGTGAGTTTCCGTCTCTGCGTGGGTAGCGCAAGTTGGGTGTGGCGCTGAGTGTTGTACAGGGGCTGGAGCACGGAGCGTGCTGGCGCCGGCTCTGGGGCGGAGCCCGGACGGGTGGCGATAGAGTCGACAAGTTGTTGTGCCTTCGTCATGCAGTCTGACGCTCTATATGATCTGCAGTCGCACTGGCTGCCAACTTTGTGTATAGCGGGGGTTGTTCGGCGAGACGGCCGTTGCTCCTGCTCAGCTGGCGCAGTTCGGTGTGGCACGGAGCGTCGCACCAGGGCCGGAGCGCGGAGCGCGCCGGCCCCGGTCCTGGGCGGAGCCCGGGACCCTTGGCGACGGAGTCGACAAGTTGCAGCGTGCCATGTAGTCGTCTGACACCCAGTATGCTTTCGCGTCGTGCCCATAGCTAACTCCGGGCATAACGTGGGTTGTTCGGCGTACAGCCAGTGCAGTTTGGTGGGGCGAGGAATGTCGCACAGGGGCTGGAGCGCTGGCCCCCGCCCTGTGGCTGCGTCGTCGTCGGACGCGCAATAGTCTGGAATCGTGCTCGTTGCTAACTCGGCTTATAGCGTCGGTCGTTCGGGGATTCGGCCGCCGCTCCCGCGCAGCTGGCGTAGTTCGGTGCGGCGCGGAGCGTCGCACCGGGGCCGGAGCGCGGAGCGCGCCGGACCGGTCCTGGGCGGAGCCCGGGACCCTTGGCGACGGAGTCGACAAGTTTCAGCGTGCCATGTAGTCGTCTGACACCCAGTATGCTTTGGCGTCGTGCCCAGAGCTAACTCCGGTCATAATGTGGGTTGTTCGGCGTACAGCCAATGCAGTTTGGTGGGGCGAGGAATGTCGCACAGGGGCTGGAGCGCCGGCCCCCCGCCCTGTGGCTGCGTCGTCGTCGGACGCGCAATAGTCTGGAATAGTGCGCCTTGCTAACTCGACTTATAGCGTGGGTCGTTCGGGGATACGGCCGCCGCTTCTGCGCAGCTGGCGCAGTTCGGTGCGGCGCGGAGCGTCGCACCGGGGCCGGAGCGCGGAGCGCGCCGGACCGGTCCTGGGCGGAGCCCGGGACCCTTGGCGACGGAGTCGACAAGTTGCAGCGTGCCATGTAGTCGTCTGACACCCAGTATGCTTT
>NZ_JAAGLR010000250.1 GCF_010548245.1 Streptomyces sp. SID11385 | reverse complement strand
CGCGCCGAGGACCGCGCGGAGGCACTGCGCTCAGGAAGGCGGGTGGCACCGCAGGCGCGGTGAGCGCGGACGGCGCGGGGGTGCGGTGGCGCGGGCGGCGACCCACCGGACCACACCGGCCGCGTCCTGTGGGCGCGTCACCCGCCCACGCGCGCACCCGCGTGCGCGTCTTCGCCGTCCTCGCCGTCGAGCCGCCGGAGGATCAGCGCGAAGTCGCCCGAGTCGAGCAGGCCGCCGAGTACCGGCGTCATGCTGCCGACGCCGGGATCACGGACGATCAGGCCGTCGGAGCACCAGAAGAAGGCGCCGCCCTGTTCCTCGCCCGTCTCCCTCCACCGCTCCATCAACCGGCCGACCTCGGCGAGCGTGAACACCGTCGCGCTCCAGCGGCTGCCGTCGGCGGTCAGCACCACCTCGACGTCCACGCTGCTGAGGGCGTCCAGGTCCTCGCCCGCGCCGGGCAGGAACGAGGCGAGGAAGCGGTCGGTGCGGACGCGGTACCGCGTCCGTCCCATGCCTCGGCGAGTATCCCCGCCACGGTGTCGGTCATCCCGCGAGTATGCCGCCCGCGTCCCGGACCGCTCCCTCACACGTCCGCCGCAGCTCCTTCCGGCGGTCCGCTGCTGCCGGGCTTCATTCGCAGTGCTCCGGCGTTTACGCCGGGGGTGATGCGAATCTGATGGTGGCGACGCGGAGGGTCGCCGCGTCTGCTGCGGCGGAGCCGGGGATGACGCATGCGTCGTTCATGGCGTGAAGCGTCATGAAGGCCCGCCCCGGGGGAGCCGGGGAGCGCTCATACCGGCTGGTTCTGCTGTTCGATGTACTGCCTGACCATGGAGAGCGGGGCGCCGCCGACGGTCCCGGCGAAGTAGGAGCCGGACCACAGCTTGTTGGCCCGCCAGTAGTGGCGTACCAGGTCGGGGAACTCCTGGCGCAGGCGGCGGGAGGAGACGCCCTTGAGGGAGTTGACCAGCTTGGTGACGGCGACCTTGGGCGGGAAGTTCACCAGCAGGTGGACGTGGCTGTCCTCCCCGTTGAACTCCACCAGCTCGCACTCGAAGTCCGTGCACACCGAGCGCATGATCTCCTCCATGCGCCTCAATTGGGCATCGGTGAACACCTTGTGCCGGAACTTGGTCACGAAAACCAAGTGGACATGCATCATGAAAACACAGTGCCGACCAGTTCTGATCTTCTCCGTCTCAGCCATAACCCAAGTATGTATCGTGACCGTCATGCACCTTCGGTACAGCTTCCGCCTGTACCCGGACACCGCTCAGCGCATCGCACTGGCCAAGGCGTTCGGTTGCGCCCGCGTCGTGTACAACGACGCGGTGCGCGCCCGCGAGGACGCCCGCAAGGCCCAGCAGCCCTTCCCCAGGGCCGGTGAGTTGTCGAAGAAGCTGATCACCCGGGCGAAGCTGA
The DNA here is from genome assembly GCF_010548245.1 of Streptomyces sp. SID11385. GTDB lineage: Bacteria > Actinomycetota > Actinomycetes > Streptomycetales > Streptomycetaceae > Streptomyces. The sequence goes on along the minus strand of NZ_JAAGLR010000250.1, from coordinate 11,618 downwards.
CCGAGGCCCGGTCCTGGCTGGGCGAGGTCTCCGCCGTCGTCCTCCAGCAGTCCCTGCGCGACGCCGAAACCGCGTACAAGAACTTCTTCGCCTCCCTCACAGGCGCCCGCAAGGGACCCAGGACCGGCCCGCCCCGCTTCAAGTCCCGCAAGGACACCCGGCAGTCGATCCGGTTCACCGCCAACGCCCGCTGGCACCTCACCGACAGCGGCCGGCTGAACCTGCCCAAGATCGGGGCGGTGAAGGTGAAATGGTCCCGCCCGCTGCCCGCCACCCCCACCTCCGTCACCGTCATCAAGGACAGCGCGGGCCGGTACTTCGCCTCCTTCGTCCTCACCACCGACCCCGCCGCCGACAGGGCCCGGATGCCCGACACCAGCCAGACCATCGGCATCGATCTCGGCCTGGCCTATTTCGCGGTCCTGTCCGACGGCACGAAAATCGACTCCCCGCGCTTCCTGCGGCGCGCGGAGAAGAAGCTGAAGAAGGCCCAGAGGAATCTGTCCCGCAAACAGAAGGGATCCAGGAACCGGGAGAAGGCCCGCCGCAAGGTTGCCCGCGCCCACGCCAAGGTCACCGACGCCCGCCACGAGTTCCACCACCAGCTCTCCACCAAGCTGATCTCCGAGAACCAAGGGATCGCCGTGGAAGACCTGTCCGTGGCGGGACTGGCGCGCACCAAGCTGGCCAAGTCCGTGCACGACGCCGGATGGGCATCGTTCGTGCACATGCTGGAGTACAAGGCGGAGCGGTACGGGCGCACCCTTGTCAGGATCGGCCGGTTCGAACCGACCTCCCAGACCTGCTCCGCCTGCGGCGTCAAGGACGGACCCAAACCCCTGAACGTCCGGGAATGGACGTGTACCGCCTGCGGCACGACCCATGACCGGGACACCAACGCCGCGATCAACGTGAAGACGGCCGCCGGACTGGCGGCATCGGCCTGCGGAGCGCCGGTAAGACCAGGAGCAATCCCGGCACAGCGCGAAGAAACAGGAAGCCACGGATTCCCGACCGAACCCCGTGCCGCGTAGCGACACAGCAACGATCGAGAAGGCCAGAATCCTCGGGCATCAGCCCGAGGAGCAAGTCAAGGCCTGCTTCTGCGGTACGCGTACGTCAGCACGCCTCCCACCAGCAGGGCGCCGAGTACCAGGTTGCCCGTGGAGAAGGTGCCGGAGACGGCGCCGCCCGTTCCGGCGTGGACCCCCTTGTCCGGTGCGCGCGTGGGGGCGTGGTCCTGGTCGGCCCGCCACTTCGGTTCCGCCTCGTGCTCCGGTCCGGTCCACGGGTCGGTGTGCGGCCGTCCGTCCTCCGCACGCTCCTTCGGCCTCGGCGGTTCGGGAATCCCGGCGCCGCCCTCCGTCACTTCCAGGCGGGCGCGGTACTGGCGGCCGTCCGCGCAGTCGAAGGTGAGGTCGTACGGGGTGCCGCGGCGCGCCTGGCCGGAAAGCGTCACGTGGGCGGAGGCGCCGGGGGCGAGCGTGCGGGGCGCGAAGAGGGCCGAGCGGACCGTCGTCGGGCCCGCGCAGCCTCGTACAGACACGCGGACCCGCGCCCCCGGCGCCGCCGCCTCGGGGCTGACCGCGGCGGTGAGCGGGGACGGGGCCCCGTCGGCCAGCGCGGGCCATGGCAGGGAACCGCTCAGAGCCGTGGCGGCGACGAGAACGGCGGAGCCGGTACGTTTCGGGCGCATGCGAGCCTCCCAGGCGCGGACGCGGCACGGGCCGGAACACCCGTACCCCGTCCGACGCTAAGGAGCCGCGCCGCGTCCCGCGCCCGCTGCCGGGCGGACGGGTCACGCGGTCCCGCGCCCGGGTGAAACACTCGCCGGTAACGTGTGCGGAAGCGGACGCTTCGTCCGCGAGCGCCACGAACCCGCTGGAAACCGTTCCGCCGACGGCGATAAAGTCAGACGAATTCCGTGGGCAAGCGAACGAAAGCGCACGCGAACGTTCAGTTCCCCGGAAACGCTCCCGTCCGCCCCCGGCCGGATTTCACCCAAGGCCCGCCCGGACGAAACGGGTGAATTCCTGCCCATTCGCCGCCCCGAGGGAAAAACTGGCCGTCGTCTCCGTCAAGTCGGCCTGCCTGGACCGAAGTTCGGCCGGGTGCGTGAGGCGGACCCCGTTTTCCGCCGGGGCTCCGGCGACGTAAAGTGCTGGCGGGCCGCCAGCGGGCCGGGAAGAAAGGGAGCCGTGTCGTCGCCGCCCAGGTGATGACCGGGAACGGATGGTCATTTTCCGTTTTTGCTCGCTCTTCTGGCGCCTGATCAGTAGCCTCTGCGCAGGCGACCTCACCCGCGCGCGACCGCCCCGGAGCCCGGGAGACCGCGCGCGACGGGACGCCGCACCCGGAGAAACGAGCACCGCACCCCACCACCGGCTTCGGCCACCCCGGCCCCCACTCGCAGCGACTTGGAGCACCGATGGAGCGACCCGCCTGGGCCCCGCAGGGAATCGACATAACGGTTCCGAGCGTCTCCCGGATCTACGACTACTACCTGGGCGGCTCGCACAACTTCGAGGTGGACCGGGAGGCCGCGCGGCGCGCGATGGCCCACCTGCCGGGGCTCCCCAAGATCATGCAGGCGAATCGTGCCTTCATGCGGCGCGCGGTGCGCTACGCCGTCTCCGAGGGCGTCACGCAGTTCCTCGACATCGGCTCCGGCATCCCCACCTTCGGCAGCGTCCACGAGGTCGCCCGCGCCCTCGCCCCCGAGGCGCGCGTCGTCTACGTCGACCACGACCCCGTCGCCGTCGCGCACAGCGAGGCCGTGCTCGACGGCGACCCGCTCGCCAGCGTCGTCGCCGCCGACCTGCGCAAGCCCGCCGAGATCCTCGGCGCCCCCGCGTTCGGCGAACTCATCGACCTGAAGCGGCCCGTGGCGCTCCTCCTCGTCGCGGTGCTCCACTTCATCGAGGACAGCGAGAACCCGGCGGCCCCCGTCGCCGAACTCCTCGACGCGCTCGCCCCCGGCAGCATGCTGATCCTCACGCACGCCGCGTACGAGCACATCCCCACCTCGCGGCAGGAGGCGACCGGCGCCGTCGACGTCTACCGCGACATCCGCAACCCGCTCATCATGCGCACCGCCGAGGAGATCGCCGGCTTCTTCGCGGGCACCGAACTCGTCGACCCCGGCCTCGTCCCGATGGCGGAGTGGCGGCCCGAGCAGGTGGCGGGCGAGGAAGCGGACCCGTACGCGAATTCCGGGTACGCGGGCGTGGGGCGCAAGGCGTGAGCGAGGCAAGCGGGGCAAGCGCGACACGGGACGAGCCGGCCGACCGCGTCGGCAGGTTCGCGACGATATGGAGCCGCGCGCTCTTCCCGCTCACCGCGACCTCACTGACCCGCCCCGAGTTCGAGAAGCTGCTCCTGCCGCTCGCGCACCGCCTGCGCGACGCACTGCACACCCGCGTCTTCGACGCCGAGGAGGCACGCGGCATCGGCGCCGCGCTCGTCGCCGCGCACTGCACCGACCCCGAGACGCTCAGCCGCACCCTCGACGTCGTCGAGGCGTACCTCGTCCTGTACTGCGGGAACGACGGCCCGCACGAGGACCTCGCCGCCCGCGGCGCCCGCATCCAGCACGCCATGGCGGCCGGTTTCGCCGGCGCGCTGCGCGAGCGGACCCGTACCGAGCAGGAGGCGATCTCACGGGCCGCGCTCGGCGCGCGTGCCGCGGTGGAGCGGGCCCTGCACGTGAGCGAGGCGCGCTTCAGGGCCGTCTTCGAGGGCGCCGCGCTCGGCATCAGCATCGCCGACATGGACGGTGTCATCGTCGAGGCGAACGACGCGCTCGCCGGGATGTTCGGCGGCCTCGTCAGCTCGCTGCGCGGCACCAACGTCCGCGAGTGGGCCCACCCGGACGACGCGGCGACCGTCTGGCGCCTGTACGAGGAACTGGTCAAGGGGACCCGCGAGTACTTCCAGGCCGAGAAGCCCTTCTACCGCCACGACGGCACCGTCCTGTGGACCAACCTCACCGTCTCGCTCCTGCGCGACGACCAGGGCCGCCCGCTCTACCAGCTCGCGCTCCTGGAGGACACCACCGAACGCCGCCTGCTGAACCTCCGGCTCCGGTACGAGGCGACGCACGACGCGCTCACGGGGCTGCCCAACCGCACCCTCTTCTTCGAACGCCTCGACAAGGCGCTCCAGGCGGGCGAGAACAACCGTTTCGGCCTCTGCTACCTGGATCTCGACGGCTTCAAGACGATCAACGACAGCCTCGGCCACGACGCCGGGGACCGGCTCCTCGTCGAGGTCGCCGACCGGCTCCAGGGCTGCGCGGGCGGCGCGGGCGAGATCGTGGCACGCATCGGCGGGGACGAGTTCGTGGCGCTCACGACCGGGCCCCGCGCCCGCGAGGAGGTCCACGAGCTGGCCGGGCGCATGATGCAGGCCCTCGCCACGCCGGTACGCGTGGACGGCCGGGAGCTGACCGTGCGCGGCAGCATCGGCATCGTGGAGGGGCCCGGGGGTGGCAAGCGCGGGCCCGCCGAGGTGCTGCGCAGCGCCGACATCACGATGTACCGGGCCAAGGCGGCGGGCGGCAACCGCTACGAGGTCGCCGACCCCGAGGCCGACGCGCGCGCGATCACCCGGCACGGGCTGACGACCTCGCTGCCCGCCGCGCTGGAGCGCGGCGAGTTCTTCATCGAGTACCAGCCGCTCGTCGACCTCGGCGACGGCACGGTGCACGGCGCCGAGGCGCTCGTACGGTGGTCGCACCCGCAGCACGGCACGATCAGCCCCGACCGCTTCATCCCGCTCGCCGAGCACACCGGGCTCATCGTGCCGCTCGGCCGCTGGGTGCTCGACGAGTCCGCGCGCCAGGCCCGGCTGTGGCAGGAGGAGCACGGCGGGCCCGCGCCGCTGCGCGTCAACGTCAACCTCTCGCCGTGCCAGCTCCAGCACCCGCGTCTCGTCGCCGACACCGTCGAGATCCTGGAACGCACGGGGCTCCCGCCCGGCGCGCTGTGCCTGGAGGTCACGGAGTCCGCGCTCATCGGCGCCGACGACGACCTCCTCAAACCGCTGCGGCGGCTCGCCGAGATGGGCGTCGACATCGCGCTCGACGACTTCGGCACCGGCTACTCGAACCTCGCCAACCTGCGCCGGCTCCCGGTGAGCGTGCTCAAGCTCGACCGCGCCTTCACCCAGGGCATGCAGCAGTTCCCCGCCGACCCCGTGGACCTCAAGATCGTCGAGGGCATCGTCGCCCTCGCCCACAGCCTCGACCTCGCGGTCACGGTCGAGGGCGTCGAGACCAGCGCCCAGGCCGAGCAGCTGCGCGAACTCGGCTGTGACACGGCCCAGGGCTGGTACTACGCCCGCCCGGGCCCGGCGGCGCGGGTCAGGGAGCTGGCGCTGGTGGACGCGGTGACGGGCTGAGGGGCCGAGGTACGGGGCCGGGCGCCGTGTGTCCGCGCGGGCGCGCCGGGTCTTCCCCGTACCGGCCCGCCGCCTCCGTACGGCCCCGCCCCCTCACTCCGCCTGCAACCGCGCCGCCTCCCGCACCAGGATCTCCTGCAATTCGCGTGCCGCGCGGGGCGGGGCCACGTCGCTGCGGTGGGCGAGGGCGATCGTGCGGTGCAGGCCGGGCGAGGCGAGGGGCGTGACGCGCAGGCCCGACCCTGGACGCTCGGCGACCATGCGCGGCACGACGGCCGCGCCGAGTCCCGCCCGCACGAAGCCGAGCACCGCGTCCATCTCCCCGCCCTCGACCGCGAACGACGGCTCGAAGCCCTCGTTGCGGCACGCCGCGACGGTCAGTTCCCGCAGGTCGTAGCCGTGCCGGAACATCACGAGGCGTTCCTCGCGCAGATCCGCGATGCGCACCCTGCGCCCCCGCCCGCCGCCCGAGCCGGGGGCCGGCCGCAGCAGCGAGGAGACGACGACGAGGTCCTCGTGCAGCAGCTCCACCGTCTCCAGCGCCGGTGACGCGGTCGGCAGCGGCAGGACGACCAGCGCGAGGTCGAGCGCGCCGCGCGCCAGCTCCCGTACGAGGTCGTGCGAACCGCCCTCCTCGATGAGGAGCTGGATGCCCGGATAACGATCGTGATACGTCCGCAGGACGTCGGGGAGCAGTCCCGTGCACAGACTCGGGGTCGCGCCGAGCCGTACCCGTCCCCTGCGCAGCTGTGCGATTTCGCCCACTTCGTGGTGCGCCGTCTCGGCGTCCTCCAGGATGCGCCTGGCCAGCGGAAGCAGAGCCTCCCCCGCGTCGGTGAGCGTGATGTTTCCCCTTGCGCGGCTGAAGAGTTCGGCCCCCAGTTCCCGCTCCAGCGCCTTGATCTGCTGCGAGAGCGAGGGCTGCGCGACGTGCACGATCTCGGCGGCGCGGGTGAAGTGCCGGGTCTCCGCCACGGCCACGAAATACTGGAGCTGCTGGAACTGCATGGTGCAACGATAGGCCAAGGCTATGGAAATGAGGCCAGTGATCTCTTGGACCTCTTGGGCCGTTCGGCCCTACCTTGCTTGACATGGCTCTGGCACCAGGGACGGACCGACGGCCGTCCAGGACGCGAATGATCTGGGATTCCTCCGTCGGCAAGAAGACAGTGATGGCCGTCTCCGGCCTTCTCATGCTGCTGTACTTGATCGCCCACATGTACGGCAACCTGAAGATCTTCTTCGGACCCGGCACCTTCGACGACTACGCGCACTGGCTGCGCACCGTCGGCGAACCCTTCATGCACTACGAGTGGACGCTCTGGGTCATCCGTGTCGTCCTGGTCGTCGCCGTCGTGGCCCACGCCGTCTCCGCGTACCAGCTCAGCCGCCGCGACCAGAAGGCGCGCCCGGTCAAGTACGCGCACCCGCGCCGCCGCGCCTCGTACGCGACCCACACCATGCGCTACGGCGGGATCGTCCTCGCCCTCTTCATCGTGTGGCACATCCTGGACCTCACCACCGGCACCGTGCACAGCGGCGGATTCCAGCACGGTCACCCCTACGCCAACGTGGTGGACACCTTCTCCACCTGGTACGGCAACGTGATCTACATCGTCGCGATGCTCGCCCTCGGCCTCCACATCCAGCACGGCTTCTACAGCGCCGCGCAGACCCTCGGCGTCGGCAGCCGCAGCCGCGACCTGGTGCTCAAGACCCTCGCGAACGTGCTCGCCGTCGTGATCACGCTCGGCTTCATCGCCGTCCCGGTCGGCGTCATGACCGGATTGGTGGACTGACATGACTGACTTCGTCCAGTACGAGACCGCCGAGGAACCCCTCGTCGACCCCTCGGCTCCCACGGGTCCCGTCGCCGAGCGCTGGAGCGACTACCGCTTCCACGCCAAGCTCGTGAACCCGGCCAACCGCCGCAAGCACCGCGTCATCGTCGTCGGCACCGGCCTCGCGGGCGGCTCCGCGGGCGCCACGCTCGCCGAGCAGGGCTACCACGTCATCCAGTTCTGCTTCCAGGATTCCCCGCGCCGCGCCCACTCGGTCGCCGCGCAGGGCGGCATCAACGCCGCGAAGAACTACCGCAACGACGGCGACTCCGTGCACCGCCTCTTCTACGACACGGTCAAGGGCGGCGACTTCCGCGCCCGCGAGTCGAACGTGCACCGCCTCGCCGAGATCTCCGTCGAGATCATCGACCAGTGCGTCGCCCAGGGCGTCCCCTTCGCCCGCGAGTACGGCGGCCTCCTCGACAACCGCTCCTTCGGCGGCGTCCAGGTCTCCCGTACCTTCTACGCCCGCGGCCAGACGGGCCAGCAGCTCCTGCTCGGCGCCTACCAGGCGCTCTCCCGGCAGGTCGCGGCCGGCAACATCGAGCTGCACGCGCGCACCGAGATGCTCGAACTGATCATGGTGGACGGGCGCGCCCGCGGCATCGTCGCGCGCGACCTGATCACCGGCGAGATCGAGACGCACTTCGCGGACGCCGTCGTCCTCGCCTCCGGCGGCTACGGCAACGTCTTCTACCTCTCGACCAACGCGATGAACTCCAACGCGACCGCCATCTGGCGGGCGCACCGCAAGGGCGCGTACTTCGCCAACCCCTGCTTCACGCAGATCCACCCGACCTGCATCCCGCGCACCGGGGACCACCAGTCCAAGCTCACGCTCATGAGCGAGTCGCTGCGCAACGACGGCCGCATCTGGGTGCCCAAGGCCAAGGGCGACCAGCGTCCGCCGAACCAGATCCCCGAGGACGAGCGCGACTACTACCTGGAGCGCATCTACCCGTCCTTCGGCAACCTCGTGCCCCGCGACATCGCCTCGCGCGCCGCGAAGAACGTGTGCGACGAGGGCCGCGGCGTCGGCCCCGGCGGCCAGGGCGTCTACCTCGACTTCGCCGAGGCGATCGAGCGCATGGGCCGCAAGGCCGTCGAGGCCAAGTACGGCAACCTCTTCGACATGTACCAGCGGATCACCGACGAGGACCCCTACACGGTCCCGATGCGGATCTACCCCGCGGTGCACTACACGATGGGCGGCCTCTGGGTCGGTTACGACCTCCAGACCACCATCCCCGGCCTCTTCGCGATCGGCGAGGCGAACTTCTCCGACCACGGCGCCAACCGCCTCGGCGCCTCGGCGCTGATGCAGGGCCTCGCGGACGGCTACTTCGTCCTCCCGGCCACCATCAACGACTACATCGCGAAGAACCCCAAGCCGGCCGAGGTCACCGCCGAGCACCCGGCGGCCGTCGAGGCCGTCAAGGAGACCACGGACCGCCTCGAGCGCCTCCTCGCCGTCGACGGCGACCGCACCCCCGACAGCTTCCACCGCGAGATCGGCGAGCTGATGTGGGAGTACTGCGGCATGGCCCGCACCGAGGAGGGCCTGCGCAAGGCCCTGGCCCGCATCCCCCAGATCCGCGAGGAGTTCTGGAAGCGGATCAAGGTCCCCGGCGAGGGCGCCGAGTTCAACCAGTCCCTGGAGCGCGCCAACCGCGTCGTGGACTACCTCGAACTCGCCGAGCTGATGTGCCTCGACGCACTGCACCGCGCCGAGTCCTGCGGCGGGCACTTCCGTGTCGAGTCGCAGACCCCGGACGGCGAAGCCGCCCGCAGGGACGAGGAGTTCTCCTACGCCGCCGCCTGGGAGTACACCGGCAGCGGCGCGGCCCCCGTCCTGCACAAGGAAGACCTGGTCTTCGAGTACGTCCACCCCACCCAGCGGAGCTACGCATGAAGCTCACCCTGCGCGTCTGGCGCCAGAAGAACGCGGACGCCCCCGGCGCCATGGTCACCTACGAGGTGGACAGCATCTCCGAGGACATGTCCTTCCTCGAAATGCTCGACACCCTCAACGAGGAACTCACCCTCAAGGGCGAGGACCCGGTGGCCTTCGACCACGACTGCCGCGAGGGCATCTGCGGGGCCTGCTCGCTCGTCATCAACGGTGACGCGCACGGCCCCGAGCGCACCACCACCTGCCAGCTCCACATGCGGTCCTTCAAGGACGGCGACACGATCGACATCGAGCCGTGGCGCGCGGCGGCCTTCCCGGTCATCAAGGACCTCGCGGTGAACCGCTCGGCCTTCGACCGGATCATCCAGTCCGGCGGCTACATCTCCGCCGCGACGGGCACCGCGCCCGAGGCGCACTCCACGCCGGTCCCCAAGCCCGACGCGGACTACGCCTTCGAGCACGCCGAGTGCATCGGCTGCGGCGCCTGCGTCGCGGCCTGCCCCAACGGCTCCGCGATGCTCTTCACCTCGGCGAAGATCAACCACCTCAACGTCCTGCCGCAGGGCGCCCCCGAGCGCGAGACCCGCGTCCTCGACATGGTCGCCCAGATGGACACCGAGGGCTTCGGCGGCTGCACGCTCACGGGCGAGTGCGCCACCGCCTGCCCGAAGGGCATCCCGCTCATGTCCATCACGAACATGAACCGCGAGTGGCTGCGCGCCCAGCGCAAGGCCGGCAAGCGCTGACCTCCGCGGGGGCGGCTCCACCGCCGCCGTACGCCCCGGGCCTCCCCTCCCACGAGGGGAGGCCCGGGGCGTACGCGTGTCCGGACCCGACCGGGCGGCCTGCCGCGGCCGGTCAGCCGACGGCTCGCGCGGTCAGCACGTGCGTCCCTTCGGCCCCCGGCGCCCGCGCGGTCAGGACGAGCCGGTACACCGCCTCGCCCCACACCCGCGTGAAGGCGGGATCGTCCAGGACGACGGTCTCGACCTCGGCGCCGAAGGCGGCGCCGTCCCACGCGAGCGCCAGCCCCCGCCCCTGCGGCGCCCGGACGAGAGCCCGTCCCGCGCCGGGCACGGTGACCTCGCCGCCGAGCAGCAGGTGCCACACGAGCCGCCGGGGTGCCGCGTCGAGCCGCCAGGTGTCACGGATCTCGACACGCGGCTCCTCGCCCCGTACCAGCGCCGAGGTGCGCTCCCAGGCCCGCAGCCCCGCCCGCTGCGGGTACGCGCCCGCGAGGTCGAGCGTCAGCGCGGAACGTCCGGGACCCAGCTCGGCGCGCGCCTCGCGCGCGGCGAACTCCCGGCCCGGCGGCTGCCCGTGCCCGTTCACCTCCGGCACGTTGTGGTACGCGCTCGTCATCGACCAGATCCCGTACCGCTCCGGCCCGAAGGTCTCCCTGCGGTACGTACCGACGCCGACGTCGATGATCAGCGGGCGCGCGTCCACGGCGACGAGGAACGAGCCGACGTCGTTGTGGTTGTGGCTCTCGTCGTTGTGCCCGCCCTTCGCCGCGAGCAGCAGCCCGCGCGCCGTCCCCCGCGTCTCGCGCGCCACGAGCACCTGCGTGCCGGGCAGCCAGCCTTGACCGGGGTACGGGAACGCCGCCTCGTCCGCCGCGCGCCACTCCGGGTCGAGCAGCGCGCCGAGGACCCGCCACAGGTCGTACGGCGTGGCGTCCTCGGGCAGGACCGGGTCGGCCGCGCCGCGCAGGGCCCGCGCGTGCGCGGCCACGTCCGCCTGCCCCGTCCGCCGCCCGTACCGGTACAGGACCGCCGGAGCCGCCTCGCGCAGCCGGGCGGGGCCGTCCGCGAAGCTCACCGACCACCCGTCACCGACGTGCATGAGCAGCGGATACCGCGCCGTGGCGCGGATCAGGGGCTCGGCGAACAGCGCCTCGCCCGTGCCGAGCAACGAAGTCAGCAGCTCCAGGCACTCGAAGAGCGAGCCGCCCGCGCGCCACCAGTAGTGCGGTCCCTCGTCGCAGCCGCCGTCCGCCGGTCGCGCCGCGAGGTAGTGGTCGAGCCCGCGCACGATCTTGCTGACGAGTGCCGCGCGCGAAGCCCGGTCCTCGACCGTGAGCGCGGTCGCGAGCAGGAGGTCCGAGTGGACCCACGGGTTCCAGTTGTTGAGCTTCGCCGTCGACCCGTCGTACCAGCCCCACGCGGAGCGCTCCAGGTACGGGCCGAGCACCCGCGTCCACACCTCGCCGCGCAACCGGCGCCGCAGCAGCGGATCGCGCGCGTCGAGCGCGTCCCCGGCGATCGCGTCGGCGAGCGCGAGGAGCACCGCCGTCGTCGCCGCGCCCAGGTCGAGCGTCGGCGCCCCGGGGTCGGGGAGCAGCCCCCGCCGCGCGTCGAGCACCCGGAAATCGTGCGCGGGCCACACCCAGGAGGTCTCCTCGCACAGCGCCCACACGCCGTCCATGACCTCGTCCGCGAACGAGTCGAGTTCGCCGGGGACTT
>NZ_JAAGLR010000213.1 GCF_010548245.1 Streptomyces sp. SID11385 | reverse complement strand
GGGGCGCGAGGCCCGTCCCCGTCCGCCGCGCCGCCCCCGTACCGCCTCGGGCGCGACCCGTACCCCCTCCCGCATTCCCGGGCCCCGGCTCACCGGGCTCGGCACCGGGCTCTTCGCCGCCGCGGCGATGCTGCTCGCCTCCGGCATCGCGCTCGCCGCCGGGTCCTCGGTGCTCGTGTACGGGCTGCTCTTCCTGCCCGTGAGCGTGCTCGCCGCGCTGTGGGTGCGGCCCGCGGACCTCTTCGCGGCGCCCGTCGCCGTACCGATCGCCTTCGCCGTGGGCCTCACCCCGCTCGCCGAGAGCGACGGCGGGCTCGCCGGTCACGCGGTGGGGGTGGTCACGGCGCTCGCGGTGCACGCGGGGTGGCTGTACGCCGGTACGGCCGTGGCGGTGGCGCTCGTGATGGCGCGGAAGGTGCGGATGGTGCGGCGGCGCGCCGCGGCCTCCGTACGGGGGAAGGGCCGGCCGCCGAGGTGAGGGGCGGCCGGCCCCGGCCGGCTCAGCCGCGTTCCGCCGCCCGCATCGCCGCTCCCACGATCCCCGCGTTGTTCTGGAGCTGGGCCGGGACGAGGTCGGCGCGGATTCCCTCGATGTGGGGGAGGAACTTCTCGGACTTGCGGCTCACGCCGCCGCCGATGACGAGGAGTTCCGGCGAGAAGAGCATCTCGACGTGGGCGAGGTACTTCTCGACCCGCTTCGCCCAGTGCGGGTAGCTCATGTCGTGGTCCTCCTTGACCTTCGAGGAGGCCCGCTTCTCGGCGTCGTGCCCGTCCAGCTCCAGGTGCCCCAGCTCCGTGTTCGGCACGAGCACGCCGTTCGTGAAGAGCCCGGAGCCGATGCCGGTCCCGAAGGTCAGGACGATCACCGTGCCGGTGCGGCCCTTGCCCGCGCCGAAGCGCATCTCGGCGAGGCCCGCCGCGTCCGCGTCGTTGAGCGCGGTGACGGGGCAGCCGGAGCCGAGGCGGTCACCGAGGAGGCCCTCGATGTGCGTACCGACCCAGCTCTTGTCCACGTTCGCGGCGGTACGTACCGTGCCGTCCGTGATCACGCCGGGGAAGGTGACCCCGACCGGGCCCTGCCAGCCGAAGTGGTCCACGACCTCCTTCACCTTCTCCGCGACGCCCTCGGGGGTCGCCGGGTGCGGGGTGAGGACCTTGTGGCGCGGCTGCGCCAGGTCGCCGAGGTCCAGGTCCACGGGCGCGCCCTTGATGCCCGAGCCGCCGATGTCCACGCCGAAGATCTGCATGGGCACCACCGTACGACGGACCCCCCGTGCCTGACCGCGTTACGCGGCGGCCGGGGGCTCCTCGACGCGGCGTCAGCCCGCCGTACGCGCGCCCGCCGCGAGGGCCGCCGCCTCCGCGCGCAGGTCGCGGCGCAGCTCCTTGGGCAGCGAGAAGGTGATCGACTCCTCCGCCGCCTTGACGATCTCCACGTCCTCGTAGCCGCGCTCCGCGAGGAACGCGAGGACGCCGTCGACGAGGACCTCGGGGACCGAGGCGCCGGAGGTCACGCCGACGGTCTCGACGCCGTCGAACCAGGCCGCGTCGATCTCGGCGGCCTCGTCCACGAGGTGCGCGTCGCGCGCGCCCGCGCCCTTGGCGACCTCGACGAGGCGGACCGAGTTCGAGGAGTTCTTCGAGCCGACGACGATGACGAGGTCGGCGTCGGCGCCCATCTGCTTGACGGCCGTCTGGCGGTTCTGCGTGGCGTAGCAGATGTCGTCGCTGGGCGGCGAGACGAGGCCGGGGAACTTGGTCTTGAGCGCGTCGACGGTCTCCATCGTCTCGTCGACGGAGAGGGTCGTCTGCGAGAGCCACACGACCTTCTTCTCGTCGCGGACCTCGACGTTGGCGACGTCGTCGGGGCCGTCCACGAGCGTGATGTGGTCGGGGGCCTCGCCGGAGGTGCCGATGACCTCCTCGTGGCCCTCGTGGCCGATGAGGAGGATGTCGTAGTCCTCGTTCGCGTACCGCACGGCCTCGCGGTGCACCTTGGTGACGAGCGGGCAGGTCGCGTCGATCGTCGCGAGCCTCCGCGCGGCGGCCTCCTCGTGCACGGTCGGCGCGACGCCGTGTGCGGAGAACATGACGATGGAGCCCTCGGGCACCTCGTCGGTCTGCTCGACGAAGATGGCGCCCTTCTTCTCCAGGGTCTTCACGACGTACTTGTTGTGGACGATCTCGTGGCGGACGTAGACCGGGGCGCCGTACTGCTCCAGGGCCTTCTCCACGGCGATCACGGCACGGTCGACGCCGGCGCAGTAGCCGCGCGGCGCGGCGAGCAGCACGCGTTTGCCTGCGCGCGGCGCCGCCTGCGTTCCGGGGGTCCGGTCGGGCGTCGGGCTGGGCGTAGCAGTCATGCCGCCCATCGTACGGCCGTGTCGGGCGGGACCCGGGGGCGCACCTCGCCCAGACTGGCGGGTACGCGATCACGGACAGGAGGAGAAGCCGCGATCACGGACAGGAGGAGGAGCACGGGTGAGCGACGAGCGCGCGAGGCACGAGGGACCCGAGCCGGGCGAGGGAGCGAGTCCCGCCGTCGATCCGGGGGCACCGCCACCGGTGGCCGGTGCGGGGCGCCTCCACCGTGAGCTGGGCTTCCGCGACCTCGTCGTGTACGGGCTCCTCTTCATCGCCCCCATGGCCCCGGTCGGCATCTTCGGCACGCTCGACGCGAAGTCGCACGGCGCGGTCGCGCTCGTCTACGTCGTCGCGACGATCGCGATGGCCTTCACGGCGTACAGCTACTCGCTCATGGTGCGGGTCGTGCCGCACGCGGGCTCCGTCTTCGCCTACGCGCGGGCGGGGCTCGGGCGGCAGGCGGGGTTCGTCGCCGGGTGGATGGTGATGCTCGACTACCTCCTGATCCCGGCCGTGGCGTACCTCTTCTCGGGCATCGCGATGAACTCGCTCGTGCCGGACGTCTCGCGCTGGGTGTGGACGGCGGCGGCGGTCGTCATCACGACCGCCCTCAATCTGTGGGGGGTGCGGGCCGCCGCGCGGGTCGGCTTCGCGGTGCTCGCGATGGAGATCGTGGTGCTGCTCGTCTTCTGCGTCTCCGCGATCGTGATCCTCGTACGGGACGGGGCGACGCGGGACTGGTGGTCGCCGTTCACCGGGGACACGAGCACGTTCGCCGTCTCGGCGGTCGTCGGCGCGGTGTCGGTCGCGGTGCTCTCGTACCTCGGCTTCGACGCGATCGCCACGTTCGCCGAGGAGACGACGGGCGGCTCGGCGAAGGTGGCGCGGGCGCTGCTGTTCTGCCTCGCGCTCGCGGGCGTGCTCTTCATCCTCCAGACGTACCTGGTGGCGCTCCTCGAACCTGACTCGTCCGCGCACCTGGCCTCGCACCCGGAGGCGCAGGGCTCGGCCTTCTACGACGCGGTGGACGCGTCGGTGGGGGGCTGGCTGCACGACCTCGTCGCGGTGAGCAAGGCGATCGGGGCGGCGTTCGCGGCGCTCGCCGGGCAGGCGGCGGCGGGGCGGCTGCTCTTCGCGATGGGCCGCGACCGGCGGCTGCCGCGCCTGCTGTCCCGTACGTGGGACGGCGTCCCGCGCGTGGCGCTGCTCGTCTCGGCCGTCATCACGTGCGCGGCGGCCCTGTGGGCGGCGAACCGCGACACGGGGCTGGACGACCTCAGCTCGGTCGTGAACGTGGGGGCGCTGAGCGCGTTCACGCTGCTGCACGCGAGCGTGGTCGGCTGGTTCGCCGTCCAGCGGGGCGACGGGCGGCCGAGCTGGTGGCGGCACGTGCTGATTCCGGTGGTGGGGGCGGCGATCACGGTGGCGGTGATCGTCGAGGCGACGAGCTCGGCGCAGGTGGTCGGGGCGATTTGGCTGGCCGCCGGGCTGGTGGTGCTGGTGACGCAGTGGCGGGTGGTGCGGTAGGGGCGCTTTCTGCGGCGCAGGTGTTCTGGGGCTCCGCCCCAGGCCCCGCTCCTCAATCGCCGGAGGGGCTGGATTATTTGCCGTTACGCTCGGGGCATGCCTGTCACCACCACCCCTGAAGCCGCCCTCCCTGTCCGGGAGGTGTCGCGGCTCATCGGGGACTGGGTTTCGCGGCTCGGGGAGGTGTGGGTCGAGGGGCAGGTCACGCAGATCTCGCGGCGGCCGGGGGCGCGGGTCGTCTTCCTCACCTTCCGCGACTCCTCGCACGACGTCTCGATCTCGGTGACGTGCTTCCGGCCCGTCTTCGACGCCGTCGCCGACGTCGTCACGGAGGGCTCGCGGATCGTCGTACGGGCGAAGCCGGAGTGGTACCAGGGGCGCGGCTCGCTCTCCCTGCGCGCCGCCGAGATCCGCCCCGTCGGCATCGGTGAGCTGCTCGTCAAGCTGGAGCGGCTGAAGCGGGAGCTGACGGCCGAAGGGCTCTTCGCGGCGGACCGCAAGCGCCCGCTGCCGTTCCTGCCGCGCCGCATCGGCCTCGTCACGGGCCGCGCCTCGGCGGCCGAGCGGGACGTCATCAAGAACGCCGAGGCGCGCTGGCCCGCCGTCCGGTTCGAGACCCGGGAGGTGGCCGTCCAGGGCGTGCACGCGGTCTCGCAGGTCGTCGGCGCCGTCAGGGAACTCGACGCGCACCCGGACGTGGACGTGATCATCGTCGCGCGCGGCGGCGGCAGCGTGGAGGACCTGCTGCCCTTCTCGGACGCCGAGCTGATCCGTACGGTCGCCGCCTGCCGCACCCCCGTCGTCTCGGCCATCGGCCACGAGCCGGACACGCCGCTGCTCGACCTCGTCGCCGACCTGCGCGCCTCGACCCCGACCGACGCGGCCAAGCGCGTCGTCCCGGACGTGGGCGAGGAGCTGGAGCGGGTGCGCCAGACCCGCGACCGGGGGCGGTACGCGATCCGCGCACTTGTCGAGCGCGAGGCGCAGGGGCTGGAGCAGGCGCTCGCGCACTCGGCGCTGCGGGACCCGTACCGGCTCGTGGCCGGGCGGGACGAGGAGATCGGCGCCGAGATCGCCCGCGCCCGCCGCACGGTGGGCCATCTGCTCGACCGCGCCGACTCCGACCTCACCCACACCCTCGCGCGCGTCGTCGCCCTCTCCCCCGCGGCGACGCTGCGGCGCGGGTACGCGGTGCTCCAGCGCGCGGACGGGGCGGTGGTGCGTGCGGCCGAGGAGGTCGCGGTGGACGAGGAGTTGCGGGCGCGGGTCGCGGAGGGCGAGTTCACGGTGCGGCGCGCGGAGCGCCGCGAAAACGACGAAGAAGGGTGAAGGACATGGGAGCGACGACCACGGCCGAGGGGCCCGCGCTGGGGTACGAGGAGGCGCGGGCGGAGCTGGTCGACGTCGTGCGCCGGCTCGAATCGGGCGGCGCGACGCTGGAGGAATCGCTCGCGCTGTGGGAGCGCGGCGAGGAACTGGCCCGCATCTGCCGTACGTGGCTGGAGGGCGCGAGGGCCCGGCTCGACGCGGCGCTCGCGGAGCGCGAGGACGACGGGGCGGGGGCGGAGGGGGACGAGGAGGACTGAGCGGGTCTTCGCCGTCGAGCCGGTCTTCGCTGTTAAGCGGATCACGTCGGACCGCTTTTTGTTGAAAATTCAACGTCGGGCGACGTAGCGTGGGTGCCGTTCAGGCCCTCACCAGGGCTCCTTCCCCTTTACGAGGTACCACCGCATGTCGCTCGTTCTCGACGCCGCCACCCAGGACCTCCTCTTCCGCGAGGCCCGCACGGCGAACACCTTCACCGATGAGCCGGTGACCGACGAGCAGATCCAGGCCGTCTACGACCTGATCAAGTTCGGCCCCACCGCGTTCAACCAGTCGCCGCTGCGCGTCACCCTGGTCCGCTCCCCCGAGGCCCGCGAGCGCCTCGTGCCGCTCATGGCCGAGGGCAACCAGGCGAAGACCGCCACGGCGCCGCTCGTCGCGATCCTGTCGACCGACAACGAGTTCCACGCGGAGCTGCCCAAGCTCGTCCCGCACGCCCCCGGCATCGCCGACGCCTACTTCTCGGCCCGCGTCGTGCGCGAGCAGGTCGCCCCGATCAACGCGACCCTTCAGGCCGGTTACTTCATCATCGGCATCCGTGCCGCCGGGCTCGCCGCCGGCCCCATGACCGGCTTCGACTTCCCCGGCGTCCAGAAGGAGTTCCTGGACGAGGACCACACCCCGCTGATGATCATCAACATCGGCAAGCCGGGCGCCGACGCCGCGCCGTTCCCGCGCCTGCCGCGCCTGGCCTTCGACGAGGTCTTCACCACCGTCTGAGCGGTGCGCCCGGCGACGGGCGCGACACTGGCGAGCCCCGGAAACAACGGCGTTTCCGGGGCTTCGTGCCGTGTGCTTGCCGCCGTACGGGGGCGGCGGGCGGGCTCAGGCAGCGCGCGGGCTCGGCTCCGCCGACGCGGAGGTCGTGGCGTCCGCGGCGTCCGTGGTGCGCAGGGCCGCGGCGAATGCCTTGAGCTGCGCCGGGCTCGCCGAGCCGGTCACGACGGTCGTCGACTTGCCCTCGCGCAGCACGAGCGCGTCGTAGCGGTCGCCCTTGTACGGCTGCCACTCGCGGCCGTTGATGGACGTCGCGGCGCCCGCCTTGCGGGCCTCCTGCGTCACGCTCTCGATGAACTCAGCCGGGTCCTTCGTGGACTGCTCGACCGCCACGTACTTCTCGTGCGGGTCGAGGTACCCGAGGTGCCAGGCGTCGCCGTCCTCGGCGCGGTACCTGACCGAGGTCGGCTTCCACGTCTTCGGCAGGCCCTCGGGGGCCGCCACCGGATAGGCCGCGGCGCGCTGCGCGGTCGCCAGCTCGACGCGGTAGTCGACCCGCTTGACCGGGTCCTTGGAATCGTCATGCGGGACGAAGATCCAGATGCCGGCCGCGATCGCGACGATCACGCCGAGCGACAGGATCATGTCCCGCACCGTCTGCTTACCGCTCTTGCCTGCCACGCGCCCATCGTCCCAGACCCGCCCGGCGCGGCACACGCCGGGCCCCGGCCGCTCATCCGTGGGGGCGATCGCTCATTTTGTCGTACTGACGGATAAAATCGAGAGCAACCCTCGTTTTCCGGTCCGCTCGCACCAGACCGGCCCGCTCGCATCAGGAAGGTGCAGCCCGATGACCTCTGAGCACGCCGAACACCACCTGCCAGGCCCCCTCGACGTATCCCCGGAGGCCCCGGACCGCAACCTCGCCCTCGAACTCGTCCGAGTCACCGAGGCCGCCGCGATGGCCGCGGGGCGCTGGGTCGGGCGCGGCGAGAAGAACGGGGCGGACGGTGCCGCCGTGCGGGCGATGCGTTCGCTCGTCTCGACGGTCTCCATGAGCGGTGTCGTGGTGATCGGCGAGGGCGAGAAGGACGAGGCCCCGATGCTCTTCAACGGGGAGCGGATCGGCGACGGGACCGGACCCGAGTGCGATATCGCGGTCGACCCGATCGACGGCACGACCCTCTGTGCGAAGGGCATGCCGAACGCGATCGCCGTACTGGCCGCCGCCGACCGGGGCACGATGTTCGACCCATCCGCCGTCTTCTACATGGACAAACTGGTGACGGGCCCCGAGGCCGCCGACTTCGTCGACATCAACGCGCCCGTCGCGGTGAACATCCGCCGGGTCGCGAAGGCCAAGCACTCGACGCCCGAGGACGTCACCGTCGTCGTGCTCGACCGGCCCCGCCACGAGGGCATCGTCCGCGAGATCCGCGAGACGGGCGCCCGCATCAAGTTCATCTCGGACGGCGACGTGGCCGGTTCGGTCATGGCGGTGCGCGAGGGCACGGGAGTCGACCTGCTCATGGGGATCGGCGGCACCCCCGAGGGCATCATCAGCGCCTGCGCGATCAAGTGCCTCGGCGGCGTGATCCAGGGCAAACTGTGGCCGAAGGACGAGGCCGAGCGGCAGCGCGCCGTCGACGCGGGACACGACCTCGACCGCGTCCTGTCCACGGACGACCTGGTCTCCGGCGAGAACGTCTTCTTCGTCGCGACCGGCATCACGGACGGCGAACTCCTGCGCGGCGTCCGCTACCGCTCCGAGACGGCGACGACGCAGTCCCTCGTGATGCGCTCGAAGTCGGGCACGATCCGCCAGATCGACTCGACCCACCGCCTCTCGAAGCTGCGCGCCTACGCGAGCGTGGACTTCGACCGGGCCAACTGACGCCGCGGCGCCGGAAGCCGGCGGGGGCACGGGGTTCAGGGCACCCGTACCCCCGCCCGGCGTGCGCGGGAGGCGCTACGCGGACGACGCCGCCGGGACGGGTCCGTCCTCCGCTCGTTCGCGGCTCAGGGGGAGGTCCCGGGTGCGGCCGATCGGCGAGAAGCGGAGGATCAGCGCGGCGAGCGGGACCCCCGCGCTGGTCAGCGCGAGCGCCGCGCGCGGGCCGAGGACGCTGCCGAGGGTGCCGCCGAGCAGGGCACCGAGCGGGATCGTCCCGTACGCGAGGAAGGCCGCGCTCGCCGCGAGCCGGCCGCGCAGCTCCGGGGGGCAGTAGCGCTGCCGGAAGCCGGAGGCGACGACGTTGCCCGCGACGACGCCCGCCGTGACGCTGAAGCCGCCCGCCACGAAGAGCGCGAGCCCGGCCCCGCCGAAGGCCAGCGGCATGAGCAACGCCGGTACAGCGAAGCCGAGTTCGAAGAGCAGGAGGGCGCGGGCCGTACCGAGCCTGCCGACCGCCCCGCGGGCGAGGAAGGCCCCCGCGACGCCTCCGACGCTCGTCGAGGCGATGAGGACCCCGACGCCGCCCGGGTCCACGCCGATGTCCCTGACCAGGAAGACGACCTGGATCGACTGGTAGCCCATGAGGGCGAGATTGGACGCGGCGCCGAAGAGCGTGAGCGGGCGCAGCCAGGGATCGCGGGCCACGAGGCGCAGTCCGTCGGCCACTTCGCCCACGAGCGAGGTCGTGCGGGCGCCCTTCGACGTGTCGCGCGGCTCGCGGTGCCGGATGCGTCCCAGGCACAGCAGCGAGACCAGAAAGGTCGCGGCGTTGACGTACATCGCGTTGACGGCGCCCGCCAGGTGGGCGATCAGGCCGCCGGTGCCGAGGCCCGCGATCTGCGCGGCGGAGGCGCTGCCCTGGAGTTTGGCGTTGCCCTCGGCCTGTTCCTCGGGGGCGAGGAGGGTGGGGAGGTAGGCGGTGTAGGCGGTCTGGAAGAAGACGGCGGCCGTGCCCGTGAGGAGCGCCACGGCGAGCAGGAGCGGAACGCTCAGCCTGCCCGTCGACGCGGCGAGCGGGAGCGCGGCGAAGAGGACGAGCGAGACCGCCGCGGCCACGAGCATGACCGGGCGGCGCGGCAGCCTGTCCACCCAGGCGCCGGCGGGCAGCCCGATGAGCAGCCAGGGAGCCCAGGAAGCGGCGGTGAGCAGCCCCACGGTGAAGGGCCCCGCGTGCAGGGTCGCGACGGCGATCAGTGGCATCGACACACTCGTGACGGAGGCGCCGAACTTCCCCGTCGTCTCGCCGCACCACAGCAGCCTGAAGTCGCCGTGCGTGCGCAGGAGTCCGCCCCGCGCGCTCATCCCGCGTCCCTGGGTGCGCGCGGGAAGGACTGGAGTTGCACGACGACGGGCAGCGCGTCCGGGCCGGGCTCCGCGTCCGGCGCGGGGGCGTGCCGCGCGATGACCTCGCTCAATTCCGCGTTCAGCGCCCGGAGTTGGTCGGGAGTCAGCCGCATGCCGGACCAGTCGGAGAGCATGCCGGCTCCTCGCCAGGTGTCGTCCCAGTCCTCGGCCACGTACGTGGCCACGCGCTGGAAGTACTGCCGTACGAGTTCGTTCAGGTAGACCGAGAGCGCGCCCCGGCTCTCCGGGTCCTCGCGGAAGTCGGCCGTGCGCAGGTCGTTCTTGGCCTCGGTGCGCCGCCACCAGCGCTCGCGCTTCGTGCCGCGTCCGGTCTCCTCCTCGATGAAGCCGTGCTCGGCGAGCTGGCGCAGGTGCCAGCTCACCGTGCCGGTGTTCTCGCCGAGGCGGGCCGCGAGGACGGTGGCGGTCGCGGGGCCGTCGAGGCTGAGTGCTTCGAGCAGGCTCATGCGCAGAGGGTGCGCGATACCGCGCAGGCTGCGGGCGTCGATGCGACGGGAGGGACGGGGAGTGCCGGAGGGCTCTGTCGTCATGAGGGGAGCATAGGTTACAGAGATTTCTCTGCACAGGGTTCTGTGCAGAGAAGTCTCTGTAACTTGGCGCCGTATCCGGTGCGGCTCAGCCGGTGCGGAAGCGGAAGGCGCCGTCCGGGCTGCCGAGGGAGAGCCAGGTGAAGGGACCCTCGGTCATGACGCGGAGGGCGATCGCCTCGCAGCCGGGGCAGCGGGCGGTGAGGCCCGGCTCGGGGCCGTAGACGCGCAGCCCGGCGAGCGGGCCCCGCAGGCCGCAGTGCGGGCAGTGGCGCCAGGCGGTCGTGGGGTCGACCGCGAGGATCGGGGCGAGGGGGCCGGCGAGGGCGTTGCCGTCGAGGTACGCACTGGTCATGGGTCAACTCCTGGCGTGTGTCGGTGTGTCAGCCGAAGCGTTCGGTGCGGATGCGCTCCGCGGGGTGGCCCGCGAGGAGGAGCAGGTCGGCCGCGTACTCGACGAAGCCGGTCGGGCCGCAGACGAAGACGTCGGGGACGCCGGGGGCGAAGGGGCTGTCGGCCCCGGGGAGGTCGGCGCTCGCGATCCGGCCCGGTGGGCGCGGGTCGCCGGGCGGCGCGGTCCTGGTGTGCAGGAGCCGTACGGACACGGGCGGGGCCGCGGCGGCGAGTTCCGCCCCGTACCAGACCTGCGCCGGATCGCGTACGGAGTAGACGAGGCGGGCCGGGACGCGCGCCCCCGAGGTGCGGTGACCGCGGAGCATCGCCATCAGCGGGACGACGCCGGAGCCGCCCGCGAGGAGCAGCACGGGGGCGGTGGCGCGCTCGGGGCGCCAGAGAAACCAGCCGCCGAGGGGGCCGCGTATCTCCACGTCGGCGCCGACCGGCAGGTCCTCGGCGAGGTAGGGCGAGACCTCGCCGTCGTCCACGGGCTGGACGCCGACCTCCAGGTGTTCGCCCTTGCCGGGCGCGGCGAGCGAGTAGCTGCGGGCGGCCTGGTAGCCGTCGTCGGCGGTGAGGCGGATGTCGATGTGCTGCCCGGGCAGGTGGCCCGGCCAGCCGGGGGCGCGGAGCACGAGGGTGCGCGCGGTGCCGGTCTCCGGGGTGCGCGAGAGCAGGGTCGCGCGCGCCCAGTGCTGGTACGGGGTGCCGCCGCGGCGGGCGGCGGGGGCGGCCATGTCAGTCGCTCCAGGTGCGCTCTTCGCGCCAGGGGTCGCCGTGGTTGTGGTAGCCCGCGTTCTCCCAGAAGCCGGGCTCGTCCTCGACCGTGAGGCGGATGCCCCCGAGCCACTTCGCCGATTTCCAGAAGTACAGGCGCGGGACGAGCAGCCGCAGCGGGCCGCCGTGCTCGGGCGAGACGGGGAACCCGTCGTACTCGTGGACGATCCAGGCGCGCCCGCCGGTGACCTCGGCGAGCGGGAGGTTCGTCGTGTAGCCGCCGTGGGACTCGGCGACGAGGTGCCGGGCGCGCGGCCCGGCGCCGCCCGCGGCTTCGAGCAGGGTGTCGAGGGCGACGCCCTTCCACCGCGTGCCGAACTTCGACCACCGGGTCACGCAGTGGATGTCGGTGGTGACCTCCTCCTGCGGCAGCGCGAGGAGACCGTCCCAGTCCCAGGTGTGCCGCTCGCCCGTCTCGGAGGTGAGCGTGAAGGTGTACGCCTCGGTGCGCAGGCGCGGGGTGGGCCCGGCGGAGAGGACGGGGAACATCTCCGTCGGGTACTGGCCCGGGGGCAGCCGGTCGGTGAGCCGCCGGGGCTTTCCGTGGAAGCCGGGGGTGAGTGCGTTCACCCTTCCAGGCTCGTACGGGGGGCGGGGGGCGCAACTCGGGGCCGCGCCCTGCGGCGGCCCCCGCGTCAGCGGGCCGTGGCGACCGCGCGGCGTCGGCGGCGGGCGAGGAGGACGCGGCGCTCGGCCGCCGTGAGGCCGCCCCAGACCCCGTACGGCTCGGGCTGGACCAGCGCGTGCTCGCGGCACTCGACCCGTACCGGACAGCCGGCGCAGACGCGCTTGGCGGCGTCCTCGCGGGAGAGGCGCGCGGCCGTGGGCTCCTTGGAGGGGGCGAAGAAGAGGCCCGCCTCGTCGCGGCGGCAGACGGCCTCGGCGTGCCAGGGGGTGTCCTTGTCGCGGGACGGGACGCTGGCGGTGGGGCGTGGTGGGGTGCTCGTGTCGCGCCGGCGCTCCGGCTCGGGGGACCGCTGCTGGGGGATGGCGCTGATCGGGAGGGACTGACGCGGCGAGTACAGCACGGTCTACTCCTGACGACGGCTAACGGCTACGCGAGCGACGTGTGACGAGCGATGGAGCAAGCTCTACCCGCTGTGCGCGCGCCTATGCACTGCGTGGGGACGCGGCGTCGGGAGGGGCGGGGTGGGGCGGGGTGCACGGCGGGGGGCGGGGCGGGGTGCGGGGCCGCTGGCTGAGGGGTACCCCCGAAGTGGGTGAGTGCTCACTCACCCACAGGGCATGACTCTCCGTGCGGGGCGCGCCTGTGGATAACCACGAATTTCCGCGTCGAAACAGAAATCGTCTCACCCGTTCAGGTGGCGACCGTGACGAGTTCCGCGAGGTTTTCCACAGATTCGGACGGAGAGGCGGAAAAGGGGGACTGCGGGGCGCGAAGGTGCGAAAGACTTGTTACGGGGAGCCCCCCTGGGAGGGCGGGGGCTGCCCGCTTCCGCTTCTCAGCCCAACCGCTTCCGCAAGTGCCGCGACAGCTCCCGAATCAGCCGCCCCCGCTTCGGCGCCGCCTCCACGCTGCCCAGGATCGCGAGGCCCTCGACGTCGACGGACGGGGCCTCGGGGTCGGCGGCCTGAAGGCCCTCGACCTCGAACTGGCCGAGGACTCCGCTGCCGCCGCCGTGCAGCGTCACGTTCTCGGGGACGCGGATCTCCACGCTGCCGAAGAGCGAGAAGGCGCGGATGGTGACGCGGCGGTGCTCGAAGATCGCCTCACTGAGGTCGATCTCGACGCTCCCGAAGATCGCGAACGCGCGGATGCGGGCCGCCGGGCGCCAGTGGCCCCGGCGCACGGCCTGCGAGAAGACCGCGTACAGGTCCTCCTGGGGGCCGGCCTGCGGCGGGGGCCCGGCGGGGGCCGCGGCCGGGGCGCCCGGTGTCGTACCGGCGCGCGGGAGGTCGGCGACGAGGGGTTCGAGGTCGGCGTGCGTACGGGCGGTGAAGACGGCCTCCACGCGCTCCGCGTGCTCCTCGGCGGTCAGGCGGCCCTCCGCGAGCGCTTCGCGCAGGATCGCCGCGTAGTGGTCGCGGTCCGCGTCCGAGGCGCGCAGGGCGGGACTGCCGCCCGCACCGTCCCGCGCGGTCGTCGTGGGGCGCTGGGCGGTCTGGGGGCGCTTGTCGAGGTCCACGGCGGCAGCGTACCGAAACGCGATAGATCGCGACACCCCTCGCGACAGCCGCTTTCCAGCCGCGCGCCCGCGCCGCACGCCCGGCTCGCACAGTGCGGCCTCCCCGCGCCC